>JASFTY010000186.1:0-7586 GCA_050050535.1 Gemmatimonadales bacterium
GCGACCTGCTGGCGGAGGGAGGGTTGGAGGCGCTGTCGATGCGGGGTGTGGCGTCGCGGGTCGGGGTGAGCGCGACGGCGATCTACAACTACTTCGAGAACAAGCGGGCGCTGGTGGAGCGGGTGGTGACACAGGGTTTCGAGCGCTTCGCGGGCTATCTGCGGAGCGCGATCGTCGACCTTCCAGTGGGCTCGGCGGAGCGTGTGAAGGCGCTGGGTGATGCGTACATCCGGTTCGCGCTGGAGAACCGGGAGTATTTCCGGGTGATTTTCGCGTCGCACGCTGAGACGCCTCGGGATATCGAGGAGCTGCCGGAGGGTGGCGGCTACGAGCTGCTGCGCCAGGCGGTGGTGGACGCGATGGCGGCGGGGACGATTCGGGAAGCGGACCCGGATCTGGTGGTTCTGTACCTGTGGACGCACGTGCACGGGCTGGTGACGCTGCTGCTGACGTGCGAGCCGGACGCGCGGTGCGAGCACACGGGCCGGCGGCTCAGCGCTCCGGAGCTGTTCGCGCGGTTCAGTGAGTTCGTGTACGGGGGATTGCGGCCCGAGGGGGCGGGGCGGATCGAAACGGGTTAGGCGGCGGCCTCGTAGGTGAGGGGTGCGCGGCCCTTTCATGTCGAGGCGCGGGGCAAATGAAACGACAGGAGATCGAGTTGTGTTCGGCATAGTCAGACGGCTGAGTGTAGGGATCGCAGCGATCGTGGCGGGTCATCTAGCAGCGGGTGAGCTGGTGGCGCAGAGCGCCGAGGATCCGTCGTATTCGCTGCAGCGAGTGATAAGTCTGGCACTGGAAAACAACCGGGACCTGCGGGCGGCGCAGCTAGGCCTGCTGGGCGCCAATCAGCAGGTGCGCGAGGCGTGGGGCAGCCTGTTCCCGGTGATCGATGCCAGTGTCGGCTATCAGCGGAACCTCGCGATCCAGGAGGCGTTCCTGCCGGCGATCATCTTCGATCCGGACGCGCCGCCGGGCGAGTTAGTGCCTGTTCGGTTCGGAGCGGACAACAACTGGTCGGCCTGGGTGTACGTGACGCAGCCGATCTTCGACGCCGGTGCGTTCATAGGCGTCGGCACGGCAGGCCGCTACGAGGAGCTGCAGCGGGAAGTGGTGCGGGGACAGGCGCAACAGGTGGCCAGTCGGGTGAGGCGGACGTACTACGGGGCCTTGCTGGCGCACGAGGAGGTGCGGGTCACCGAGGAGAGCATCGAGCGGACGGAGGAGACGCTGCGGGAGACGGAGGGCCTTTACCGGGCGGGGCTGGCGAGCAGCTATGATGTGTTGCGTCTCGAGGTACGGCTGGCCAACCTGCGGCCGAACCTGCGGCGCGCGCAGAACATGGCGCTAGGGGCGGAGCGCGACCTGTCGGTCGAGCTGGGGATGTCCGAGGTGACCCCGATCCGTGTGGCAGGTCGCCTGCATCAGGTGAACCTCGCCGCGGCGGAATCGAACGAGGGTGCGAACCGCGAGCTTCTGCGTCTCGTGGGCTTGCGCAACGCGCTCGATGCTTCGTTCGAGTCGCTACACGAGCTGGCGCGGAGGATGCGCTCGGACCTGCGGCAGGCGCAGTTGAACTACGAGTTGCAGGACGCGCGTGTAAAGCACGAACGGACGAGCATGTACCCGCGTCTGAACGCCTTCTTCAACTACGGGATCATCGCACAGGAAGATGGCTCGCTCGATCCGTTCGGTGAGAACGAGAACCAGCGGACGACGAGCGCGGTGCTCGGCCTTTCGCTGGAGATCCCGGTCTTCTCCGGCTTCCAGCGCTCGGCCCGCGTAGAGCAGCGCGAGCTGGAACGCGAGCAGGCACGGGTGCAGCTCGAGCTACTGGAGCGGGAGACGGCGAACCAGATACATACCGCGCTCGAGGCGCTAGAGGAGGCGAGGGAGCGGGCGGAGGCGCAGCGCGACGCCGTTTCAGAGGCGCGCCGCGGCTACGAGATCGTGACCGCACAGTACGTGGCCGGCGTCAGCTCGCAGCTCGAGCTGACCGATGGCGAGGTACTGCTGCGGGAGTCCGAGTTCGCGTACGCGCAGGCCGTGTACGACTACCTGATGGCTCAGGCCGATCTGGATGACGCGGTCGGTGTCGTGCCGCTGGTCGACGTGCCGGGCTCGGTCGAGCCGGTGAGGACGAGTTCTAATTGAGTTTGTACGAACGGATAGGTTGACGGCCCATCATGAGAGAGAGAGTCGGCAGTATAGCCCTGGTCGCCGCGCTGAGCGCGGCCGCCTTCGGATGTAGCCCGTCGTCGTCGGCGAGCGAGGCGGAAGCGGGGCAGGATTTCGTCAGAACGGTCAACGTCGAGGTGGCGCCGGTCGAGCGCAGCGACTTCACGAGTTACGTGCGGCTGACCGGCGAGGTCGAGGCGATGAACGACGTGACACTGAGCGCCGAGGAGAGTGGCGTCATCGAGCACTTCTTCATCGAGAAAGGCAACTTCGTCCGCAGCGGCGCACCGATCGCGAAGATCCGCGACGCGGTTCTGCGTGCCCAGGTCGAGGAGGCGATCGCCGCCGCCGAGCTGGCGCGTGAGCGGTACGTGCGACAGCGGCGCCTCTGGGAGGAGGAGCAGATCGGCAGCGAGATCGCCTACCTGGAGGCCAAGTACCAGGCGGACCTGCAGGCGGCGCGCCTGACGCTGCTGAGGGAACGGCTCGAGCGGACGACCCTGTCGGCGCCGATCTCGGGGATCTTCGACGAGCGGTACGTAGACGTCGGCGAGATGGTCGCGCCGGGCACCCCGGTGGCGCGGGTCGTCGAGGTCGACCGTGTGAAGGTGACGGGCGGTGTGGCGGAGCGGTTTGCCGCCGGCGTGAGTCCCGGCGACACCGCCCGGATCAGGCTGGATGTGCTGCCGAACCAGGAGTTCGTCGGCGTACTCGGCTACGTGGGCAGCGTGGTAGATGAGCGGAACCGGACCTTCCCGATCGAGATCGTGATGGAGAACCCGGGCAGGTCGATCAAGCCGCACATGGTCGCCAGCGTGGAGATCGCCAACAGTCGTCTGCTTGACGTTATAGTCGTTCCGCAGGACGCGGTGCAGCGCACTGAGGACGGATACCAGGTATTCGTGGCGGTGGAGCGCGACGGGAACCTGTACGCGGAGAGCTGCCCGGTTCACCTCGGGCCGATGTACGGCAATCGGGTAGTGGTCGAACAGGGCTTGAGCGAGGGTGATCAACTGATCGTGCGCGGACAGCAGTTGGTGGAGACGGGGAATCGCGTGCGGATCGTGAACGAGGCCGAGTTCCAGGCCGGCTGATGATAGAGGACGAGACATGTCGGGGTTCATGCGTGGCAAGGAAGGTGAGGGTCGGTCCGGCGGTCCCAGCTCGCCCGGCGGAGACGGTCACGGCCGCTTCAAGGAGTTCTGGCTGACCTCCTTCGCGGTGGACCATCCCACCAGTGTGCTGGTGTTCACGCTCATCGTGATCATCGCAGGCTTCATCTCATACGTAAGGGTCCCCAAGGAAGCGGCGCCGGAGATCACGATACCGATCGTGGCGGTCAACACCGTCTACCCGGGCGTCGCGCCGGAAGATATCGAGACGCTGATTACCCAGGAGCTCGAGGACGAGCTCAACCAGATCGGTGATGTGAAGGAGATCACGTCGACCTCGGTAGAGGGTTACTCGAGCATCATCGTCGAGTTTGAGGCCGGGATGGACATGACCGAGGCGCTGCAACTGGTTCGCGAGAAGGTGGACATCGCGAAGCCCGAGCTGCCGCCGGCGGCCGAGGAACCGATGATCGTCGAGTTCAACTTCGCCGAATGGCCGATCATGCAGGTCAACATCTCGGGCGAGTACAGTCTGGTCCGACTGAAGCGGCTGGCGGAGGACATCCAGGATCGGTTGGAGCAGATCCCCAGCGTGCTGGATGTGGGGTTATCGGGAGGATTGGAGCGGGAGGTCCAGGTCGATGTCGATCTGGCGAGGCTGAAGTACTACGGGCTCGCGTTCGACGATGTGATCGACGCTATCCGCGAAGAGAACGTCACTACGCCGGGCGGCAGCATCGACGTTGGCGACCTGAAGTACCTGGTGCGGGTGCCGGGCGAGTTCGAGGACACGCGCCTGATCGAGGACATCGTGATAACGGCGCCTGGCGACCGGCCGGTCTACATCAGCGACGTCGCGACGGTAGACTTCGGGTTCAAGGAGCGGGAGAGCTTCGCGCGGCTGGACGGCCGATCGGTGGTCACGCTGAGCGTAACGAAGCGGGTGGGCAGGAACATCATCGAGACGGCGGACGCGGTGCGTTCTACGCTCGATGAGATGCAGCCGGACTTCCCGCCGACGACGGTGGTGAAGCTCACGTCCGACATGTCGGACGAGGTGCACAAGATGGTGAGCAGCCTGGAGAACAACATCATCTCCGGGTTGATCCTGGTCGTGGCGGTGCTGCTCTTCGCGCTGGGCGTTCGGAACGCATCGTTCGTCGGCATAGCGATTCCGCTGTCGATGCTGCTGTCGTTCAGCGTCATGCAGATGGCCGGTATGACAATGAACTTCATCGTGTTGTTCAGCCTGATCCTGGCGCTGGGGATGCTGGTGGACAACGCGATAGTGGTGGTCGAGAACATCTACAGATTCCGCGAGCGAGGGTACGGCAAGAGGGAAGCGGCGAAGCTGGCGACCGGTGAGGTGGCGATGCCGGTGATCGCAGCGACGGCGACGACTCTAGCGGCGTTCACCCCACTGGCGTTTTGGCCGGACATCGTCGGCGAGTTCATGAAGTACCTACCGCTGACGCTGATCATCACGCTCAGTTCGTCGCTGGTCGTCGCCCTGGTCATCAACCCGACGCTCTGCTCGCTGTTCATGCGCCCGGAAGGCGAAAAGGGGCCGGGTCTGACGAAGGAGATGAAGTGGGCGATGGCCGGGGCGGCGGGGTTGGCCTTCCTGGTTGTCGCTTTGTTCCGGCCGCTCACCGCCGTTCTGCTGGCGGTGACGGCGGTCTTGCTGTACGCGTTGCACCGTTACGTGCTGGCGCCGGGGGGTTACTGGTTGCAGACGGTCAACCTGCCGGCGACGTTGCGGTTCTACGAGCGGGTGCTGCGCTGGTCGTTGGTGCATCGCTGGCGTGTCATGGGTACGGCGCTGCTGGTACTGGTGGTGTCGGTGGTGGCGTTCGGAGCGTTCAGCAAGGGCGTCGTGTTCTTCCCCGAGGACATCCCGCCGAGCACGGTGTGGGTGCAGATCGAGGCACCGACGGGGACGCGGGCCGATGTCACGGACGGGATCGTGCGGCGAATCGAGGGCGAGCTGGGCGAGGTGGTAGGGCGCGAGGACTTCGAGTCGGTCGTGTCGACGGCGGGCTCGAGCTCCGGTGACTGGATCTCGGGCGGCTCGGCGACGCACCTCGGCACGGTGGCGGTCAACTTCGTGGATTTCGAGCAGCGCGGGCACGACGTGTTCGAGACGCTGGAGGAGCTGCGCAATACGATCGGCTCGGGAATAGCCGGTGCCGATGTCGTGGTGGAGCGGCCGCAGGAAGGGCCGCCCACCGGCCTGCCGGTGAACATCGAGATCAGCGGCGAGGATGCGGGGTTGCTGAAACGTCTGGGCGATGAGGTGGTGGCGATCCTCTCCAACTCGCCGGTCGCGCCGAAGCTGGAGGGCCTGGAGAGCGACATGGCCGACGCCCGGCCCGAACTGACCGTCGAGGTCGATCGCGAGCGGGCGCAGATCTTCGGCGTGAACACGCAGAAGATCGGGTTTGCGGTGCGTAGCGCGATCAACGGCGTAGAAGCCGGCGAGTTCCGGGACGGTGAGGACGAGTACGACATCGTGGTGCGACTGGCCGAGCGGTACCGCCGGGACCTGAACTCGCTGGCCGACCTGACCGTCGTCGCCGACGACGGCAGCCAGGTGCCGCTCCCCTCTGTGGCGAGCTGGAGCGTCAACGAGAGTTTCAGCGGTATCAACCGCAAGAACCTTGATCGGGTGGTGACGATCACATCGGATGTGCGGTCCGGCTACAACGCCAACGCCGTGCTGGCCGAGGTACGGAACGAGCTGATGGGTTTTGCCGCGCGGTTGCCGTCGGGCTACGAGCTGCGCTATACGGGCCAGCAAGAGGAGCAACAGGAATCGGCGGCCTTCCTGATGGGCGCGTTCATGACCGCGCTGCTGTTGATCGCGTTCATTCTGGTCTCGCAGTTCGATTCGGTTCTGCGGCCGCTGATCATAATCAGCTCGGTCATCCTGTCGACGATCGGTGTACTCATCGGCCTGCTGGTGTTCGGGATGCCGTTCGGGATCATCATGAGCGGTGTGGGCGTGATCAGCCTGGCGGGCGTGGTAGTGAACAACGCCATCGTGCTGATCGACTATGTCCGGCTGCTGCGTGAGCGTGATGGTCTGAGCTGGACCGAGTCGCTGGTGCGTGGTGGGATGACCCGGTTCCGGCCGGTGACGCTGACTGCGATCACCACGGTGGTAGGGCTCATCCCGCTGGCCATCGGACTCAACATCGACTTCTACGGATTCTACGGCAGTCTGGAGCCGAACTTCTTCTGGGGCGGCGAGCAGGCGGCCTGGTGGGCGCCGATGGCGATCGCCGTGATCTGCGGCCTGAGCTTCGCTACGCTACTGACCTTGATCCTGGTCCCGGTGATGCACACGTTCACCGACGACGTGGCCGACTTCTTCATACGCCACTTCACGCATCGGCGTGATGCGGTCGATGATGAGGAGAGGATCGGCGAGTCGGAGGAGCAGGTGCGGGAGGCGGTACCGGCGTGAATCCAGTAGGCAGTGGGCGGTAGGCGGTGGGCGGTGTACAGTGGGCGGTGAGCGGCAGACAGAAGGCGGTAACGAGCAGATGAACATACGAACGACCGGTGTCACCTGATTGAATAGGAGCACCGGTCGTTGAGTTTCAAGTCCGGTCTACCGCCCACTGCCTACTGCCTACCGGAACTACCCGCCAACCGTCGTCAGCGCCTCGAAGATCGGCAGGTAGAGTGCGACGACCATGCCGCCGAGGATGAAGCCGACGACGACGATCAGGGCGGGCTCCATCGCCTTCATCAGGCGCTCGACCGCGGTATCGACCTCGCCCTCGTAGAAGGTGGCGACCTTCTCGAACATCTCGTCCAGGTGTCCCGTCTGTTCGCCGACCTCGACCATGCGTGAGACGAGACGCGGGAGCGCGCCGGTCTCGGCGAGCGGCGTGCTGATGCCCTGGCCCGCCTCGATAGCGGGGCGAGTGCGGAGCAGGCTTCGTTCGAGTACGACGTTACCGGCGGTCCCGGCGGAGGATATCAAGGCGTCGATCAGGTTCGCGCCCGAGGTGAGGAGCGATGCCATGCTCTGGGCGAAGCGAGCGACCGCCGCCTTGCGAATCAGGTCGCCGAGGATCGGGATACGGAGGAACAGGTTGTCGAAAAAGAGGCGGCCGGAACTGGTCCCGTAGGCGCGGCGCACGACGACAACAGCGCCGCACACTCCCACCAGCAGCATGAGCCAGTTGGCCTGCAAGTACTCCGACATGTTGACGAGGACCTGGGTAGGATAGGGAAGCGTGAGGCCGCCGGAGGAGAACATCGTCTGGAAGGTCGGGACGACGAAGG
>JASFTY010000187.1:0-7585 GCA_050050535.1 Gemmatimonadales bacterium
GCCCCGCTGGCGAAGCGCCACCTGGTATTCAGCCATCGCGTCCTCGGCTCTTCCCGCACCGAGCAGCCGATCACCCAGCGCCAGATGGTCGCGTACATCACCGCGACAAGCCGCGATCGCGGCCCCGGCCAGGGCAGCTACTGCGATGAAATGGACCGGCGGTCTCAGCCCGCTCCCTCCCCGCCGGCCACCTGGGTGCGAGGCATATTGAGGAACGCTCGGGCCTTGGGATGGTCGGGAACCTGCTTGAGGCAGGTTCGCCACTCTGCAGCCGCGGAGTCGTACTGGCCGGCTCGGTAGTACACCAAACCGAGCGTGACACGGGCCTCCACATACTCGGAGTTTTCGGCCAGAACGCCGTTGAGCTCGTCCAGGGCGCCCCTGAGATCTTTCCTCTCCATGAGGGCGCGAGCCAGTTTGGTGCGGATGTCGAGGAAGTCCGGCCTCAGGTTCGTAGCACTCTGGTACTGCTCCACTGCCTCCTTATAGGAGCCAAGGTCGGCGTACAGGTCGCCGAGCTCCATGTGCAAGTTGGCGAGGCGCGCCGACACCGAGCGGGAGAATGGCCGGCCGGCGGAATGGTCGCTGTCCCACGCGAGTCTGAAGGCTTCGCGCGCCTCATCGTAACGGCCCAGATCATTGAGCGTGATCGCCCGATTCAGGTGGGCTTCCACATAGGAAGGGTTGAGGGCGAGCGCGCGGTCGAACTCCTCGAGCGCCGCCTCCGGCTGCCCCGCCAGGCCGAGCGCCAGGCCCAGCAGATGGCGAACGTCGGCGTAGCCCGGCTCACGGTCGGCAGCCTCTCGGAGCGCCGAGATGGCGCCGACGTAGTCGTTCTGCGCCAGGCATTCCTTCCCCTTGGCGATGATCTGATCGGTATTCATCGAAGGGAAACCTACTTTTTGTCCGCCGCTTCGGCAAGCGAACGGCGGCGGCGGCGGCGGAAGAGGCGCCGCCAGAGGCCGTATTTCAGGATGCAGCGGAAAGCCGAGACGCCGTCCTTCCAGTTGATCTTCTTCCCCTCGGCGTAGGTACGACCGCTGTAAGAGATCCCCACCTCGTAGATCCGCCAACCGCCCAGGGCGAGCTTGGCCGTCATCTCGGGCTCGAGGCCGAAGCGGTTCTCCTCGATCTCCAGGCTCTCCAACACCTCACGCCGGAACATCTTATAGCATGTCTCCATGTCGGTGAGGTTCAGGTTCGTCATCATGTTGGAGACCAGGGTGAGGAGCTTGTTACCTACGTAGTGCCAAAAGTAGAGGACACGGTGTGGCCCCTGGCCAGCGAACCGGGAACCGTAGACCGCGTCTGCCTTCCCCTGCTCGATCGGCTCCAGCAGGCGTCCATATTCTCTGGGATCGTACTCGAGATCGGCATCCTGGATGATCGCCGCCTCGCCGGTGGCCTTGGCCACACCGGCGCGGATCGCCGCGCCCTTGCCCTGGTTCTTCGGCTGCAGCACGAGCTGGTCGATCAGGCCCTCGTCCAGCAGTCGCTCGAGTATGTCGCGGGTACCGTCGGAGGAGCAGTCGTCGACACAGATGATCTCCAGCTCGAGGGGGACCTTGCGCACGAGGCGAACGACCTCCTCTATCGTCTCTCGCTCGTTGTATATGGGTATCAGGACCGAGAGCTTCACTGGATCCCCGCCTGTCTCAGTTTCCGGAGCCGCCCTCAACGATTCCGGAGAAGTATTCGACCGTCCTTCTCAGACCCTCGCGGACTTCGATTCTCGGCTCCCAGCCCAGCAGCTGGCGCGCCAGCGCGATGTCCGGCTGCCTGACCTTGGGATCGTCCTCCGGCAGCGGCTCGTAGACTACGCCGCCCGAGGATCCGGTCAGCTCGACCACGAGCTCGGCGAGCTGCGAGACCGTTAGCTCGGCCGGATTACCGATGTTCACAGGGTCCGAACAGTCGGCATTGAAGAGCCGATAAATCCCCTCGATCAGGTCATCGACGTAGCAGAAGGAGCGTGTCTGCGAGCCGTCGCCGTAGACGGTGAGCGGTTCGCCTTGCAGCGCTTGGACGATGAAATTGGAGACGACACGACCGTCGTGCGCCCGCATGCGAGGGCCATACGTGTTGAAGATACGGACGATCCGCGTGTCGACGCCGTGATAGCGGTGGTAGGCCATGGTGAGGGCCTCGGCGAAGCGCTTCGCTTCGTCGTAGACCCCCCGGGGCCCCACGGGATTGACGTTGCCCCAGTACGATTCGGGTTGGGGATGAATCGCCGGGTCGCCGTAGACCTCCGAGGTCGAGGCGAGTAGGAACCGCGCACCTTTGGCCTTCGCCAGTCCCAGCGCCTTGTGGGTGCCCAGTGAGCCGACCTTCAGGGTCTGGATCGGTAGGTTCAGGTAGTCGACCGGGCTGGCGGGCGAGGCGAAGTGCAGAACTCCATCCAGGTCACCGGCCACGTAGATGAACTCTGTCACATCGTAGCGGTAGAAGGAGAATCGTTCGTCGGCCAGCAGGTGGCTGATGTTGTCAGGCGATCCGGTGATGAAGTTGTCGAGTCCGACGACCTCGTGACCCTCGTCGAGGAATCGGTCGGCCAGATGGGACCCGAGGAAGCCTGCCGCACCCGTGATCAAGACCCTCACGTTACCGCCTCCCGTCCCAGCGGGTAGTACTTGAACCCCAGCTCCCTCATCTTGGAGGACTCGTACAGGTTGCGGGGGTCGAACACCACCGGCGTCTTCAAGGTGTCGCGGATCCGCTGGAAGTTGGGATTGCGATAGTCCAACCAGTCGGTAACGACGACGAGGGCATCAGCGCCCTCCAGCGCCTCGTACTCACGCTCGCAGTACACGAGGCGCTCACCGAAGATCCGGCGCGCGTTGTCCAGCGCTGCGGGGTCGTGGCCTCGCACTTCGGCCCCGCCTTCCAGCAGGCCGTCGATCAGGACGATCGACGGTGACTCCCTCATGTCGTCGGTCCCCGCCTTGAAGGCGAGGCCCCAGACGGCGATGGTCCGCCCGCTCAGGTCGCCCCCGAAATGGTCGACGACCTTCTGGAGGCAGAGGCGCTTCTGCGACTCGTTCACCTCCTCGACGGCCGTGAGGATCTTGAAGTCGTAGCCGTAGTCCCGCGCCGTGCGCATCAGCGCCTTGACGTCCTTTGGAAAGCACGAGCCACCATAGCCGGGCCCCGGGAAGAGGAATTTGGGACCGATTCGGTGATCCGAGCCGACGCCGCGGCGGACCAGCGAGACGTCGGCGCCGGTGAGCTCGCACATCCGGGCCATCTCGTTCATGAAGCTGATCCGGGTGGCGAGCATGGCGTTCGCGGCGTACTTGGTCAGCTCGGCGCTGGTGATGTCCATGAAGATGATCGGATTGCCCGTGCGGACGAAGGGCTCGTACAGCTCGGCCAGCGCGTCGCGCGCGGCGGGCGAGTCGATACCGAGCACGACCCTGTCCGGGCGCATGAAGTCGTCCAGTGCCGCTCCCTCCTTCAGGAACTCCGGGTTGGAACAGACATGGACGGGGTGCGTGGTTCGCTTCTCGATCTCGGCGCGCACCTGGGCTGCGGTCCCCACCGGCACAGTGCTCTTAGTCACGACGATCTTCTCGTCGTTCGTGCTCTCGCCGATCACCCTGGCGACGTCCAGCACGTGGCGCAGGTCGGCGGAGCCATCCTCGTCGGGCGGTGTCCCGACGGCGATGAAGATGACCCTCGATTCGGTGGTGACCCGGCGAATGTCGGTGGTGAATTCGAGGCGGCCGTTGGCGATGTTGCGCTCGACGAGTGACTCGAGACCCGGTTCGTAGATGGGAATCTTGCCACGGTTGAGCGAATCGACCTTCTCAGCGTCAACGTCGCCGCAGATGACATCGTTGCCCGTCTCGGCGAAGCAGGCACCCGCGACGAGTCCGACGTACCCGGTACCTATGACCCCTACGCGCATATCAGTCTCAGATGATGGTGACCTGATGCCGGGGGCGGGCCGGAAGGGTCACCTATTATATCCGAACCAGACTCAAGGCCGCAACGGCGATGATCTCGGTGTGCGGTAGCGCAGGACCGTGCCCTTGAACCAGCGAAGACCGCGCAGCATGCGGCGAAGCCAACCGCCCGCCCGGCCAGCCTCACCGCGGTCCTCGCCACTGCCCGTGTGGCCCAACACCCAGCGAGCGAAGTCGAGCCTGTGGCGCAGGCCGCGGCGCAAAACCAACTCCATCACGAGTGAGCTGGGAAGGAGGCGGAAGCCGGCGCCCGTGTAGCCGAGCCGCAATCCGACGGGAACGCCGAGGCGCCGCGGCAGGGTGACGTGACGCGAATCGAGGTCCAAGCCGAAGAGCTCGGCGGCAGCGGTCACCGCATGTCGCAGCTGCCTCTCGCGCCCCTGTGACCGCGCCAATCCCCACGCCCTGGCCGTCGCCCGCTCTCCCGCCGTCGACAGCTGGACCGCCAGGTCGAGATACACCGAGAGGGTCCGGAGGTTGTGCAGGGCGACGTGGGCCGCGGTGAGGTGGAGCTCGACGGCCGGCGGCAGCAGTGCCCAGCGGGTCCCGCCGACTTCGGCCGACTCCAGCGGCTCGCGATGATCCCCGACGATCACCTCGCGACCGTCGGCGTCAACGGTCAACTCATGCCAAGCCGGATGGAGATCGACCATCCCCACAACATCGCCGTCGGCATGACGTCCGAACGTCAGCGGATAGCGGGCGGCGAGTCGGCCACCGCCACCCCAGCGCTCGTATCCGGCGGCCCGCAATACCTGTTCGGCACGGGGCAGATCGCGGGACGCTACGAGGAGGTCTATGTCGCCGGTCTCGCGGGCGGCGCGAGCCGGATAGTGGCGGGCGAGAGCGAGGCCCTTGAACAGAACGGGCCGCAGGCCGTCCTCCTCGAACGCCAAGCCAAGTTCTCGAAGGACGTGCTCCTGCGCCTCTGTCCTGCGCTGGTTCTCGAGCCGGGCGGCGGCGAGCATCGCCCAAGGCGCTCTTGGGACATCGACGCCTTCGGTGGTGCAGGCCTCGCCGAGCGCGGGAGCCAGCCGTTCCGCCAAGGCGGCGGCTGCGGCCCGCAGCCAGTGCTCGGCGGTCCAATCGGAGCGTATCTCTCCGCGACCGAAGTAGCGGCGACCCAAGACCACGAGCGCCGGTTCGAGCCACCCCAGCCCACGGCGCCGCCACCTCGCCATAGCTACGACCCCGCGCACCAGGCCAACAGATCGTTCAGCGAGTTCTCGATGGGAATCTCGGGAGCCCAACCGGTGGCCTCGGCGAGCCGTGTGTTACTTCCGACGACCAGGGGTGGGTCGAAGCCGCGCGCCTTCCCCGTCACCGTCTCCACCGTCACTTCCACCGCGGCGGCCCGGGCGAGTATGTCGAGCAGCTCGCCGACCGAATAGGCGCGACCGCTACAGACATTGTAGACGGCGCCCGGCTCTCCGGACTCGCTGAGCGCGATGTACGCCTGAACGACATCCCTGACATCGGTGAAATCGCGACGTACGGTCGTGTCGCCGACCTCGACAACGCCCGCCCCTCCGGCTTCGCGGATACGCTGAACCTGTACGGCGAGCTGCGGTGCGACGAAGGTGGAGCGTTGCCCGGGACCGGTGTGATTGAAGCTCCGGGTGACTACGACCGAGAGCCCGTGCGAACGATGGAACTGCCTGCCGAACATCTCCTGCGCCACCTTGGAGACGCCGTACGGGTTGAGCGGCTCCAGGGGGTGCTCTTCGCTGAGCGGCTGGAAGCGCGTCGCCGCAGCGCCGTACACATGCCCGGAACCCGAGATCAACACCACGGGGTCGTAACCGGAGCCGCGACGCATCCTCGCCAGCTCGTCCAGCAGGTAGAGCGAGCCTATGGCATTGACCCGCATCGGCGAGACCGGGTCGGCGAGCGATTCGGCGGGCGACGAGAGAGCGGCGAGGTGGAAGATGCGGTCGGCTTCGCAGGTGCGGGCGACGTCGCGCACCGACCCTTCCTGCTCGAGCTCCAGCGGCACCCAGCGTACGCGAGTCGCCTCCGCCGCCGAAAGCGTCGTGAGCTTGGGTTCACCTCCCTGAACGGCGCCCACCACGTCTTCGTCTCTGCTCAGCAACGCCGCCACCAGGTGCTGCCCGACGAATCCGTCCGCACCAGTGACGAGATTCAGCGTCACGAGGACTCCCGCTCCCCTGACCAGGTGTTGAGCCGTTCGAGATCGGCCTCGACCATCATGCGGATCAAGCCTTCGAAGTCGACTCGGGGCTCCCAGCCCAGCTCGTTCTTCGCCCTCGATGGATCAGCGACGAGATTCTCCACATCCGCAGGCCGCCGCAGCCGATCATCTTCTACGACACACTCCCGCCAATCCAGATCGAGGTGGCCGAAGGCGAGCTCCACCAGATCGCGGACGCTATGCTGAACACCAGTACCGACAACGAAGTTGCCCGGCTCGTCTTGCTGCAACATCCGCCACATCGCCTCGACATAGTCACCGGCGAAGCCCCAGTCCCTTCTCGCGTCGAGATTCCCAAGGCGCAGTTCCTTCGCGCGGCCGAGCTTGATTCGCGCCGCCGCGTCGGTGACCTTGCGGGTCACGAATTCCAGGCCACGCCGCGGTGACTCGTGGTTGAACAGAATCCCGCTGACTGCGAAGAGGCCGTAGCTCTCCCGGTAGTTCACCGTGATCCAATGGCCGTATACCTTCGCGACACCGTAGGGTGACCGCGGGTAGAACGACGTCGATTCGGATTGTGGCGCCGAGGCTGCCCCGAACATCTCAGAGCTCGATGCCTGATAGAAGCGAGCTCTCGGGCTCACGTGTCTCAGCGCCTCCAACACCCGCATAACCCCTAGGCCCGTCGCTTCGCCGGTCAAGACCGGCTGCGTCCACGACGTCGGGACAAACGACTGGGCCGCCAGGTTGTAGACCTCATCCGGTTGTACTTGCTCGAAGGCCGTGAGAAGGGAGTTCAGGTCGAGCAGGTCGCCCGAGAGGATGGTGATGCGGTCTTCGATGTGCTGGACTCGCTCCAGGCTCACCGTCGACGAGCGCCGGACGAGGCCAAACACTTCATACCCTTTGTCGAGCAACAACTCGGCCAGGTAGGAGCCGTCCTGGCCAGTAATGCCTGTGATCAGCGCGCGTTTCGCCATTTGCACCTCAGTCGCCGGCCGTGACGGGCGCGGTCGCTTCCCGCGCTGTCCGGCCGAGCACGTTGCGAGTGTCCAAGACGGGCCGCCCCGACCGACGGATCAATTCGTAGTCGACACCGGTATGGTCGGTGACCACCACGATGACATCGGACTCGGCCAGCAGACGCTCGTCGAGCGGCACCGACTCGAGGTCTTGTCCCTCGTGACGGAGCGATGGCACCAACGGGTCGTGGTACTTCACCTGTGCACCCTTCGCGGCGAGCAGCTGGATGACATCGAGGGCCGGCGACTCGCGTGTGTCATCGGTGTCGCGCTTGTAGGCGGCGCCGATGATCAGAACCGAGGAGCCTTTCACCGGTTTGCCGTCCGTATTCAACAGATCGGCGGTTTTCTCGGTCACATAGCGCGGCATCTCGGAGTTGATCTCGCTGGCCAACTCGATCAACCGCGTTTTGTAGTCCAGCGTCTTCATCTTCCACGACAGG
>JASFTY010000188.1:0-7565 GCA_050050535.1 Gemmatimonadales bacterium
TTCGACGACTGGCGAGGCCGCCGCGCCCATCTCAACGGGCTCGCCTTCGACGCCAACGGCACCCTCTGGGGCTCCCGGGGCAACAGCGTCGATTCGGCGCAGGTGAATATCGTCGACCCGGCCACCGGGGACATCACGGCGACCCTGCGGCTCAACGACCCCGTCATGGAGGACTCGCTCACCATCTCCGACATCGCCTTCGCCCCAGATGGGAGGCTCTACGCCTCGCTGCCCTGGGAGGGCATGCTGGCGACGATCGACACCGCCACCGGTGATGTGACACGGATCGGAAGTTTCGGTGCGGACGTCTTCACGGTCGGCGGGCTGACCACCGTGCCGCGTCTGTTCAGCATGCTGGTCGGCCGCTACTGGTTGAACGAGGCCGAATCGGGCCAGGCGCCGGGCGTCATCGCCGACGACCAGGCCGACCCCGTCGACCTGGCGATCATCTGGGCCGCACCAGTGCACTGGACGCTTCAAGACGGCAACCGCGGCCTGCGCTCCGACGATTACGGCCACACCGGTATCGTGCGGAGACCCGTACGAGGCACCAAATACCAATACGAGCTGCACGCCGAGGAAGAGGCGACGTTCGTCCTCGTCGCCTCCTGGGCCGACCCCCCCGATGTACAGGCGATTGGCGGCTTCCAGACCGCGCGCAAGAACAAAGCGGAGCCAATCGCATTCTTGCAGACCGACGATACCGGGGTGCCGACCGTGGCGTTCCTGACCCAGACCCAAAGGGCAATCGAGGTGGGATGGCCCCCGAGCTTGGCTGACGACACGCGCCGCGTCTTCCACATCGTCTGGGACAGCTGGAATCCAGTGCCGGAGCGCCGCATCCGGCTCTACGTCGACGGCGCCGACCAGGGGACGGGCCAACTGATTTCCGGGGATTGGCCCCCCCTCGGCGAAGGACTGCAGATGAACGACAACCGGCTGGAGATCCAGCTGATGAACCGGGTCACGCGCCGGGACGAGTGGCCGATGAAGGGGACAGTGTTCTACTTCGCCGTCTACAAGACGGCCCTTTCAGATACCGAGATCGGCGTCAACGCCGCCCAGCTGCTCGCCGGCGACGACAGCGGACCTCCGTAGACCGACGATCGTCATGAGCCGAGTACCATTCCTCGTCGCACTAACCCTCCTGGCCTCCGCCTGCCACGACCCGACGACACCGACAATCGAGCGCGAGGAATTGCGCTCCCCGAGCCCTGTACCGCCTAGCCTGAGCGCCTATCTCTGGGGTTCCTCCACTCTCGACGCCACCAATCCCGGCAGCGTCTTCACCATCGACACGATCACCGCGACGGCAACGCTCGTAGGGACCCCCAACATCCCGGAAGGCAACACCCGGATCAGCGCCATCGACTTCGACCCCGTCACCGGGACTCTCTACGGCATCAAGGGCGGCCCCTGCTACGGCGCGCTCCTCATCACCATCGATCCCACGACGGGGGCCGGTACGCTGGTCGATACCTTGAAGGGCGGCTGGTTCGACGGCACTCCGGGCCCCAACTGCCCCGGCGGTTCCGCCGCTATCGCCTTCGCACCCGACGGGACCCTCTACGCCAGCGGTTGGCACGGCGGGACCCCGCAGGGGAAGATCATGAAGGTCGACAAGGCGACGGCCACGGTCCTCGAGACCCACCCCACGCCGGTCGGCTTCGACGACTGGCGAGGCCGCCGCGCCCATCTCAACGGGCTCGCCTTCGACGCCAACGGCACCCTCTGGAGCTCCCGGGGCAACAGCGTCGATTCGGCGCAGGTGAATATCGTCGACCCGGCCACCGGGGACATCACGGCGACCCTGCGGCTCAACGACCCCGTCATGGAGGACTCGCTCACCATCTCCGACATCGCCTTCGCCCCAGATGGGAGGCTCTACGCCTCGCTGCCCTGGGAGGGCATCCTGGCGACGATCGACACCGCCACCGGCGATGTGACACGGATCGGAAGTTTCGGTGCGGATGTCTTCACGGTCGGCGGGCTGGCCACCGTGCCGCGTCTGCTCAGCATGCTGGTCGGCCGCTACTGGTTCAACGAGGCGCAGTCGGGTCAGGGACCAACCAACGTACTGGACGACCAGGCCAACCCGGTCGACTTGTCAATCGTCTACGAGCCCCCGATCCACTGGACGCTTCAAGATGGCAACCGCGGCCTGCGGGCCGACGCGTTCGGCCACCGAGGTGGCGCCCGGGCACCCGTTAGATTCACCAAGTACTACACCGCCCTGAACAATGCGACCCAGGCGACTTTCGTCATCGTGGCGTCTTGGGTGGATCCGCCCTATGACCAGCGCATCGCCGGCTTCCAGACGTTCAACAACGCCATACGCGCCGCTATGTTCCAGACCGACGCAGCCGGGCGGCCCGGGATGGTCATCAGGACCACTACTCAAGACGCGGTCGCGGTCCGCTGGTTCTTGAACGTAAACGATGACACGCGCCGCGTCTTTCACTTCGTCTACGATGCGGACAACGCCGACCCGCAGCAGCGTCTACGGCTCTACGTGAACGGCGTCGATCAAGGGCCTGGCCAAGTGGCGATCGGTTCGACGCCTGCTCTCGGCGAAGGGCTGGACCTCAGCCAGAGCGATCTCGAACTTCAGTTCATGAACCAGGCGCCGACACCCTCGAGGGGTATGTTGGGCACTGTGTTCCACTACGCGGTCTTTGAGACGGTTCTCACGGACTACGAGATCGCCGCGAACGCTGCCGCCCTGCTTGTCAGCGACGACGGCCCTCCCTAGCCCGCGTTCCCACCGGCCCCCAGTAAGGCAGAGCCGGTAGCCGATTCCCTGCCGGAACCACTACCGACCTCACCGGCGCACCGCCGGCCCCGCCGACCAGCACGCTACCATCGTTGGGCACGAAGTCCGTCGGCTCGGGGATCGTCCCAATTATTGCGGCCGTGCGCAGATCGTCGCTACCCACAACGGACGAGGGGACACCGAAAGCAATGAGCCTGCCGCGGATGTCCGGCACGGTGACGCCGACGGTGTTTTGCCTCGAGTCGAAGATCACATAGCTGCCGTCTGGGTCGCCAAAGAGATCCACGATCACATCGACACCCATTCCTGTCGACCCCGGGCCGGGGCGATGCGTGTCGATCTGCGATACTACGCCCGTTCCTTCATCGACGTCGATATCGAATTCCACCAGGCCGGCTACCGCGTTGGGACCCCCTTCCCTTGCGTGGGCCACGCGGTCCCCGAACCTGAGAGCGATGATCAGGTCGTCGCCGTCCCACGCGGCGCCGAAGGCCAAGATATCGGGCAGCACAGCGTCGCCGGAAGTGCCCGAGGAAAAGGTGTCCTCGGCGGCATCCAACTGGACCAGATCGAGTGCCATTGTACTGAACTCGAAGGGAGTCAGCTCACCATATGCGGCGGTGACCGTATTGAACCCGATCTGGGACCCGACCGTTAACACCGTCGTCGCCTGGCCCGCTGCGTCCGTCTCCGATTCCAGTGTCGACAGCGACCCTCCACCGCCGCTCACCTCCCAGGCGATAGTGAGCCCGCTTATTGGAACGCAGTTGCCAAACTCGTCGGTCACTTGTGCCAGCAGCGGTTCAGGCAACTCGGCTCCAGGTGGTGCCAGCTGCCCGTCACCACCGGCGGCGTCGAGTGCCGCGGGGGGGCCAGGCTGAGCTACGGCGGAGAAATCGAGTGACTCGACTCCTTCCACGGTTATGCCCAGCGCCTGCACTCCCGCAGTCGGGCCAAGCGTCCAGACCACATGGGCCTCGCCCGCCCCGTCGGTGACGACGAGCACGGATGGCTCCAAGAGAATCGTGGAGCCACCCGCGAGCGTGGCCATCAGCGGAGCGACTGATCCGCCGCCCTCCGTGACCGCGAACTCGACCCCCACTCCCCCCACGCCACGGCCGTCGCTGTCGACGACGCGGACCTGTATCGGTCTGGGGAGCGACTGTCCAACCGTGCCCACCTGGTTGTTGCCAGCCAGGCGCACGAGTTCGGCCGGCGGGCCCACGGGATCGGTCCCTTCACATGCTACCAAGAGGGTGCAGACGAGACAGGCCAGCGAAAGACGTCGCGGAGCTAGCATAGCAGCCATGGAGGTTCTGGGCCCAGCTGAGGGGGAGGGACGCCACGCAGTTTTGATAAACTAACTCGATACCGACCGTCCGTGCAAGCGCATACTAATTGCCGCCGAGCACGTTGTTCACGCTGCGGCTCCAGTGGTTCTTGAGCAGCATCTCGAAGTCCTTTCCGGGGGCGGCAAGCTCGAACGTCTCTTCGAACACATCCTCGCCGTGGATCGTGAGCGTGAGGCGTGCTCGCCAACCCTCAGGAAGGTTCTCGATC
The DNA here is from genome assembly GCA_050050535.1 of Gemmatimonadales bacterium. Taxonomy (GTDB): domain Bacteria; phylum Gemmatimonadota; class Gemmatimonadetes; order Palauibacterales; family KS3-K002. The sequence continues at coordinate 4,334 of JASFTY010000188.1, forward strand.
GCCTCCGACTCGAACACGAAGCGGCGCCGGTCGGCATTCCAATCCTTCAACAGATAACGGTTGACGTAGCCCTCGCTGTGGAACTCGCGCAGAACGACCGTGTCCCTGAGCTTGTCGTACGAGTAGAACGCCCAGTCCTCGTGGACCTCACCCTCGGGGTTCGCCGCCTGCGGTTCGAAGGTCGAGGTGTTGGCGGCCACGATGTAGTTCCTATCCATGACCAGCGCGTAGCAGCGCTCGCCGACCCCCTCCCCAGCTACCCCGGTCTCCCGTCCCTCCCAGGTGCCCAGGAAGTAGCGCAGGCCTTCCCAGGCGTCTGTCTGCGCCCCCTGGCCGATGGCACTGCCCGACCACGCGATAAGCAGTAGGGCCGAGAGCACGAGGGAGCCGCGCCGGCCTCGCTGGGTTCTCTCCGCGCTGGTCCTGGCGGTCCCGTCCGTGTTCATCGGGCGTCCCTCCGTCGGCCGAAGGCGTGCAAAGGCCCGAGGTGTGCAGCCGTGTCGCCTTTGTGCCGTGCTCTTTTGTGATGAGAGTCCCGATTATACGGCCGGCGATCGATTGCGGCCAGGGCGCGTGGAAAACATCTGGCGGCCGTGCGCCGCCGGCAGGAATGCCGAGCCCGTCTCGCGCCAGACACTCGGCGACCCCGATCCAGAGATCGCTACCAACCCCCATCCGCCGCCGAGCGGACGCGCCACGACCCGTCCGGCCAAGCGTCGATGGCCAGAGTCCCCTCCCGGTCGGTGCGCCGTGTCGGGATGCCGCGGGCGGCGAGCCGCAGCAGTACTCGCGGAGACGGGTGGCCGTAGAGGTTGCGGCGGCCGGCGGAGATGACGGCGAGTTCGGGCTGAACGCGCGACAGGAAGTGACGTGACGTGGACGAGCTGCTACCGTGGTGCGAGACCTTCAGGATCTGGGCACGAACGGCGTCGGCATCCTCGTCGCACAGCCGATCCTCGATCTGCGCGGGCGCGTCACCGGTGAACAGCATGCGGAACCCGCCGTACTCGAGACGAAAGACGAGGCTATAGGCATTCGACGTCTCGTCCGACTCGGGCACGATGCGTCCAGGATGAAGGAAGACCAGGCTCACGTCATCGACGCTCAGCGTGTCCCCCGCGTCGGCGGCCAGCCAACCGCCGTCGTTGTCAGCGATCCAGCGCAGTACATCGATTTGCGCCGCCTGACCGGATATCCGACCCGATCCGATCACGCGATCGACGTCGATTGCGCTCAATAGGGCCGGCGCACCACCGACATGATCCTGATCGGGATGGCTCGCCAGCCAGGCGACCAGCCGGCGGGTGCCCTGCTCGCGGAGAAACGGCACGACGCGACGCGCCCCCGCATCGAAGTCGCCAGATCTGGGCCCGGCATCGACGAGCAACCAGTGACGCCGCGGCGTCGCAATCGCGATCGCATCACCTTGCCCCACGTCCAGGACGTAGACGCTCAGATGATCCATCGGGTTCCGCGCCTGGACCGCGGGCCAGGCAACGGCGACCGCCACGAGGAATCCGAGCGCCAGTATGAAGCGGCGGCGCTGCCAAGCGCCGTAGAGCGCGTGTGCTCCAAGCACCAGCAGGCAGACGTACGCCAACGACGGCAGCAGAGCCGGCCGCGCGATCTCCAGCGACCCCCACCGTAGCTCGCCCAGCAGTCGGGCCAGCGCATCGAGCGCCTGCAGAGCCGTCACCGCAGCGTATCCCGGCCAGGACGCGAGGGCCGGCCACGGCGAGGTAAGCGCCGATAGGAAGAGGGCCGGCATCGCCAGCCCCAGCAGCGGCACGGCGGCGAGGTTGCCGATGATGGCGGCCGGCGTGACGCGCCCGAAGTGGGCGGCGCTGATCGGCGCGATGAGCAGCACGGTCGCGGCGCTCGCCAGTATGCTGACCGCGACTCCTCTAACGAGGGCCGACCGTTCCCTCAGCCACGTCGATCGCAGCGACTCGGCGCGCACGTAGCCGACGGCGGCGGCGCCGGCGAAGGAGAGTTGGAAGCCGGGTTCCAGGGCGCTCCACGGTCGCGCCAGCAGCAGAAGCACCGCAGTCAGCCCCAGGACGTCGAACGCGGACGAGGCGCGTGCGGCGAGCCGTGTCAGCGTCCAGAGCAACACCATGAGCCCCGCACGCACCGCCGAGGCCGGCGCGCCGATCAGGGCCACGTAGCCGAAGGTGCCGGCGACGGTGATCAGGTAGGCCGAGCGCGAGGGCGCCCGCGCCACCCGGGCGAGAGCGAAAAGCGCCGCCGCCAACATTCCCACGTGCAGGCCCGATATCGCGAGCAGGTGTGCGAGGCCCGCGCGGGCGATCCGCCGGGAGACCTCCGGGTCGATCGTCTCGCGCTGCCCCAGCACCAGCGCCTGGACCAGCGGCGCCCAGCGCCGCGGATAGAGCTCCCACAGCTGCTCGGCCAGCGCGCCGCGTGCGAAGAGAAAGGGATGTCGGCGAGGATCAGCTGCCTCCAGCGCCGACATACTCCGCGCTGCGATCCACCCCCGGCGGTCCGGCGGTCGTGGCCAGCGCCCGGGCCTCGAGCTCAGCTGCCAGGTCCCCTCGATCCTGTACACCATCCCAGGCCGCAGCGGCCCCTCGGTCCAGACGCGAACCGCGCCGCTCCACCTACAACCGTTCTCTCCTGCCGAGCCCGTCGGACGCAGGCGCGCACTCCCTCGCTCGCCCGCCGGGAGGTAGCCGATGGCGATGCCCGTCAGCGACACCCGCGCGCCCGACCGCCAGCTCGCCCGACAGTCCCGCGCCGCCCGCGCCCCGGCACTCAGCCCGATGACCACGCCCCCCACCACGACGCCCAGTAGCGTCGCGGCGACCAGCAACCCGCGCCGATCGAGCAGCACGGCCGCCAGCGCCGCCGCGACGGCCAGGAACGCGACAGGCGGCAGAAAGAGATCGGCACCGCGGAGCCCGATCACGAGTCCGGCCACCAGCGCCAGCGCCGCCAACGCCAGCGGCCGCGGCCGCGGCGCCCGTCTACCCATCCCCATCGCCGTCGCCATCGCCATCGCCATCGTGGGCACCTCAAGTCACCAAATCGTCAACGGGGCGATTGCGGCAACGATCCGAGAGCGCGATTGTGTAGCAGACCTCAAGCAAGGGACGCTGTGATGACCACGAGAAGGTGTAAGAGCCCGCGCAGTCTCATAGCCGCCGCTACAACCCTGCTCTTCCTCGCGGCCTGCGACGACGCGATCGAGCCTGCGGACCGCATCATCGAG
>JASFTY010000189.1:0-7564 GCA_050050535.1 Gemmatimonadales bacterium
CCCGGCGTTCCGGGCACCGCAGCTCGACCTGGTTCAGTCGTTGAAGGAGGGGCACCGCGGCCAGCGACGCGCCGGCGGTCTGGGAGCGCAGAACGCGCTGGTCGTGGGGCAGGTGGCGCTCTCGCTGATGCTCCTGGTCGGCTCCGGATTGCTGATCCGTAGCTTCCTGCGACTGCAGCAGGAGGAGTTGGGCTTCGAGCCGCAGGGTGTCATCACCGCGCAGGTGCGCCTGCCGCGAACTTACGGGCCCGAGCGGCCGCCTCAGCAGTTCTATGATGCGGCGCTGCAGCGGATCCGGGCGCTGCCCGGTGTCGAGGCGGCGGGCGCGATCACCGACCTACCGGTTATCGGTGGCTTCGGACCCTGGAACTACGTGCACGCCGAGGGACACCCGGCGGCGACTCCGGCGGATCGACGGGGTGCGACGCGGCGCGTGGTCGACCCGGGGTACTTCGAGGCGATGGGCATCCCGCTGCTAAGCGGCCGGACGTTTGTCCGGAGCGACGTCCCCGACGGCCCGAACGTCGGGATCATCAGCCGCCGCATGGCGGAGGAGTTCTTCCCGAACGTCGATCCCGTGGGTCGCCAGTTCGTGTTGCCCTGGGATCCGCCGGTCCATTTCCAGATCGTCGGTGTGGTGGGCGATGTGCGGTTGGGCTCGCTGGACAGCGAGACTCGGCCCACCATGTACTGGTCGCTCAGCCAGGCGCCGCGGAGCACGATGAACCTGGTCGTCCGGACCCAGGGCGAGCCGGCGGCGCTGGCGCTCCGCAACGCCATCTGGAGTGTCGACCCGGACGTCCCGATCTCCAACCTCAGGGCGATGACTTCGGTGGTCTCGGCATCGCTGGCGCAGAACCGCTTTCGGACGCTGCTGCTGGGCGCTTTCGCCGGCGTCGCGCTGCTGCTTGCCGCGCTGGGGCTCTATGGTGTACTGTCGCAGCTGGTCGGCCGCCGCACCCACGAGCTGGGCGTCCGGATGGCGCTGGGCGCCGACCGCGCGCGCCTCATGCGCTGGGTGCTCCGCTACGGCATGACGCTCGCCGCCGTCGGCCTGGCGCTCGGGCTCGCCGGCGCCGCCGCGGCATCACAGTTGGCTCGCGGTGTGCTGTTCGGCGTCCGGCCGCTCGATCCGTTCACGTACTTTGCCACCAGCTTCTGTCTGGTGCTCGTCGCGCTGGCCGCCGCGGCCCTGCCGGCCTGGCGCGCCACGCGGGTCGATCCGGTGGAGAGCCTGAGATCGGAATAGTCGCAAAGGAAGAGATGTGAGACGAGACCCCATAGTACTCGTTGCGGTCCTGTCTGCTGGGGTTCTGCTCAGTTGCGGTGATGACGAGCCGGCTTGCGAGACGAGGGAAGCGGCGCTGGCAGGGCAGCGGTGGATTCTCGAGTGCGGGACCGAGACGAGCATCCCTGAGGCGGGCCGGGTCGCCAGCTACTTCGACCCGGAGTGGACGGAGGAGCTGCCGAGCGGCGTCCACATCTACTGCTCCGACAGAGGGCTTGCCGTCGCCTGGACCCCGGGCGTCCGCACCGTTGAGCGCTCCGCGAGGTGGCGCGAGAAGATCGTCACCCACCGCATCGATGGCGGCCGGCGTATACAGGACAGGTGGATCGTGAGGACGGACGCCAGCGGTCGGCCGACCTACTACCTGTTCGCTACCGAGTCGGCAAGGTTCGTCGAGGCCCTGCGCGAAGCCCGTGAGTTACTGCTGGAGACGCGGGTCGACCAGGAGGAAGAGTCCGTCACGCGCCTCGTCACGCTTGAAGGTCTGCCCCGCGTCCTAGATTGGATCCCTTGCTCGCCCGAAGACTAATCCACTCACTCGCTGCCGGGCATCTCGCTCGCGCGGCGGACCCGGTCCCAGATCCCGGCGCGTATCCGTTCGACTTCGAGCCGGAACCGCTCGTCCGCTCGCACGCGGTCGAAGAGCGCCGACTCGAGCACCCGCGGCTCGACGCCGCTCGGCGACATGTTGTACGCCCGCCTGACCCACTCCAGCGAGGCAATCGGATCACCGATCCAGGCGTAGTAGGTCGCCAGGTCCTCGGCGCGTAGCACATCGGTGAAGACGGTGTCCCGGAGGGTCCCGGCGACGACCGCTGCCGCCAGCGAGTCGACGATGGCAGAGGCCGCTTCGCGCTCGCCCATCTCGTAGAGGCACGCCGCCCGCAGGCCGGCGTGTGGCCCGAGGACCATGGCGGCGCAGCGCTCAGGCCGGCCGGCCAGCAGGTGGGCGCGTGCCTCGATGGCGCGTGGCAACATGAGCTCCGGCTCGAGCTCGCCTGCCAGGTTCGCTTCCGCGGCGGCGCGATCGTAGCGGCCGCCGGCGAGCGCGTCGTAGGCCAATGCCAGGCGGCGCCCGGCGTTCTGCGGGTCGAGGGCGATCGCCTGCTCGGACGCCTGGATAGCGGCGTCGACGTCGCCACGCTGGTTGAGGACTCGTGCGCACCAGCTGAGGACGTCGGCGGCGCCCGGCTCCAGATCGATCGCGCGCCGGCAATCGGACGCCACCTGGGCCACGGGGGCGAATGAGCGGCTCGCCAGATAGCCGCGTGCCGTGTAGCCGCCTGCCAGCTCGGGGTCGAGCTCGATGGCGCGGTTCGCCATGGCGAGGGCGAGTCCGGCAGAGCGGTAGCCGTCGCCGTCGACCCCGATCTGGTAGCGATAGGCGAGCGATAGGGCGTAGACGTTCGAGAGCCCGGCGTAAGCGTCGGCGTAAGCCGAGTCGAGAGCCAGCGCGGCGCGGAAGGCGGTGCGCGCCCGCTCCAGGCCCGCCGCCGTCCGGCGGCCCAGCGAGGCTCGACCGATCAAGTAGGCCTCGTGGCCGGGGCTGCCTGTGGGCGCCGGCGCCCGGGCCGGCACGGCGACGAGCGGGAGCGCATCGGCGTAGTCGTCCACGAATGCTTGCGCGAGGTTGAGCGCCGCCCCCAACCGGTAGTCGGCGTTCCACTCGTACCGCCAGGCCCGGAGCGTTTCCCCCGACGCGCCCTTCGAGACGCGAACGTTCAGCCGTACGCCATCGGCCGTCGCGTACAACGCCCCGAAGACGAGCTTCTCTACACCCAGTGAGTCGGCTAGCTGGCTCGCCGTGAGCTCGAGCGCCAGCAGCCGCTCGACCGAGTACGGGTCGCTGACCTTGATCGCGCCCAGCTGCTTGAGGCGGCCGACGATCTCGTCGGTGATGCCGGCAGAGAGATGCTCCATAACTTCATCGCCGGTGCGGTTCTCGATCGGCAGGACGGCGACCGAGTCGATGAAGCGGAGGTTCGCGAACGCGGCGAGCGGGTCCTGCCGGCGCCAGGGCTGCCAGACCACGACGAGGATGACCGCCACCACGAGCAAGACGGCGGCCCGCAGAGACCATCGGCGCAGAGCGCTGCGCCGCGACTCGGCTGCAGCGGAGCGAAGGTCGGGAGCTGTGTCGCTCGTGTTCACTCGTCCCGGAATCTCGTACCGCTTGTGGAGTTACAGGGGCTATCGGCGGGCTAAAGATGTGGCTTCGACCGGCGCCGGGCAATTCACCCTTCAGCCGGCCGAACCGGACTGAAGAGCGCCCCGCAGCTGTGCAAGGTGCTCGTCGCTCAGCCGGCCCATCGGGAACAGCGACACGCCGGCGGCGTTTGCAGTGCGGGCGAGCCGCACCGCATCGGCCAGTTCAGCCGGCGTCAGGCTCGGCAGGTACAGCCCGCTGTAGAGCGGCGTTGTTTTGGGTAGCGCCTCGACCCCTTCACCTGTGGCCGTCCCGATCCACGACAGCTCCTCCTCGTAGAACTCGTGATAGATCATCGGGAAGAACGCGTCGAGCGGCCATTCGTCCCACGCCTGGCGCACGAGCGCCCGTGCCACGGTCGGGGTGGGGAAGACCGCTGCGCTGATCGGCTTGCCGTGGGCGTGGACCGCATCCGCCAGGATCTCGACCAACTCGGTCACACCCTTCCAGCGGAACTCGCGCCACGCGAGGTCCTGGGTCGGATCGGCCAGCTCCAGCGGGTCGATACCGGCCTCTTCGCGGAACCGCTCGCGGCACACATCGCAGTAGCAGAAATCGAACTCGGCATACTCGCGCTCCTGCACGAGGTCGTACTTCGACCAGAGCCCAACCGGCAGGATCACGTCCGAGTGGCGGACATAGTCGAGATGAACGCCGTCGACGCTCGGTTGGCGCGCCAGCTCGTCCACCACGCCGCGCAGGTAGTCGCGGACCGACTGCCGCGTAGGGCAAAGCCACTTGTAGTAGCCGACATAGGGCGGCTTCTCGAGACTCGATTCGCCTGCCCGGCTCACGGTGAACCACTCGGGGTGATTCTCCTTCACCCAGACGTCGCCGTTGCGATTCAGCGTCCAGATCCAGCGATGAAACTCGAGACCTACGGCGTGCGCTGCGGCCGATGGTGTCTCCGCCTCTCCGCCGCTCACCAGCACCCCGTGGATCCCCGCCTCTCTAATCCGGGCGAAGCGGCGGCGCCACTCGTCGGCGCTCGCCTCGCCGCCGCCGTGCACCCACGTCCAGTTCTTCACAGCCGGAACCGGGCGTTCCCGCTCCGCGCAGGCGAACGTCGCAGCGGGCAGGATGCCGAGCCCGGCCGCCGCCGCGCCGAGCCGCTCGAGGAAATCGCGTCGCTTCACCCTCCGCGCTCCATGCCGGTCACTCGCTCCATGTCTTGCCATCTTGACGAATGTGCCAGACGGTGTGACCGTCGCCCGCTGCCGTCGCCTCGAAGCCGTCGGTGGTCACGATGAGCTGCGGCCGCAAGGGCGATCCGTCCCGGCCGACGAGATCGATCCCCAGCTCGGCCAGATCGGCCGCGTACCGTCCGTGCCTTCTATAATAGGACCGTTGAGTGTAGTACACCTGTCTCAGCGCCCAGCGCACGGCCTCATCCGCCAGTGGCTGGAACGACGCTTGACCCGCGCCCACCACGAGGCCGCTGAATTGCACGATCCCCCACATCTCCGGCCGGTGCATGTTCACCGCGCCCTGTGGCGACCAGACCCAGTTGCGCTCACGCAGCGGCCGCCCGCTGGCCGCGTCCACCACCTTCCGGTAAACGCCGTCGACTTCGTGCAGTTGCCACTCCACGCGGGAGAAGTTGAGACGCCAACGCTCGCCGTCACGCGGCACGCGACCGCCGGGCGCGTGCTCGACCACGGCGAGCCAGGGGACCGCCAGCTCGACGCTCCAACCCTCGTCACGGTCGGAGGGATCGTTGAGTGTGCCGCTGACCGAGACCGCGGCGAGCAGCCCGGCGATGTCCCACCCCGATTCGGCCTTCCCGCCGTCGCGGTACGGCTTGGCCAGGAACAGGTCCCACACCGTACCCAGCGCGTTGATCTCGAGCTCGTAATAGTTGTGCGTGTCACCGTCCGGGTCGATGAACACCTCGAAGTCGTTCTCCCGGTAGATCACCGCGTCACGCTCGGTCAACGTCGCCCAGACATGCGGCTCCTCCAGCTCCGCGCCGATATAGAGAAACTCGTCGTCCCAGAGCAGCTTGAAGCGCGTACGCCAGTCGGGTGCGGGCCGGTCATGTCGCTCGATATCGACGAATACCTCGCTCCACGCTGCCGCCTGCCAGGCCGGCTCGTCGAGCCGCCCGTCGACCGCGAGCTGACCCGACGCTCGATAGCAGATGTAGTGGCGGCGATCGGGTACGCCCGACGATGCACCGGCACCGGTCTCGACGCTTCGCTCCGCACCCGGGCTCCCGCAGGCTAGGGCGCACGAGAGGGCGATGAGCGTTCGCCCCCAATCCGTCGGCGCTAGCGATGTGATCTTCATCGAAACTGGAACATTCCCACCTCGTCGGTCGGTAAGATAACACTGTGACACTCAGCTTGTGGCATGCAGGTGGGTGCCGCGAGATTGTGTCGGGATATGTCAGCAGCTATCGCCACCGGGAGGGTAGCAATGCGCATCGTCTCTCTATTCACGCTCATCTTCTGCATGCTCGCCGGTGCCGGTCACGCCGCGGCCCAGGAGGTCCGACGCCAGGTCCAGGTCGCCGACCTCCAGCTACGGGCGACCGCCACCATGGACACCCTGGCGCAGGACCTCACAGCACTCGACGGCAGCAACGCCGAGATCGTCGATGCGGCCGAGCGTCTCGCCGCCATGTATGCCGAGCTGAGCGCCGGGATCGCCGAGCTTGCCAGCATCGCGGACAGGCTGGTCGCAGAATCGGCGGAGCATGGAGCTGATCTGCGATTGGAGCAACTGAGCACGGCCGTCGGAGGCCTGTTGCAGGAGATGCAGGATATGCACCCGCAGTTCTTGGCGCTGCAGAATCAGATGCAGATGGAAGCCCGCCAGTACAACACGGTGAGCAATGCGCTCAAGGTCCGACACGACGCAGCGATGAGCGCCATAAGGAACATGAAGTAGTCGAGCGGTTGACGTTGGGAGCGGCCGGCGCCGTGCTCGAACGGCGCCGGGCGATCTGTCGGCTGACGTCCTACGCGGAGGTCAGCAGAGCGACCACGATCGCCAGGATTGCGACCGCCAACTGCAAGACCCTCAACGTCCGGTTCTCCCAGAAATCCGGCAGCACGATCGACCACCTCCCTGAACACGGGTTGGCTGTCACCCTTCCTCGGGCACGCCGCGTGCCAGGCCGGTGGCCGCTGGTTAGGCGGAGTCGATACCGGATGCGTGGCGCCTCAACGTTCCGATCCGACACGCAGGCGTGCGCGAAGCGAACGGTCGGCCTCCTTCTGGACGGTGGGCACGGCAGTGTGTGGCCCGAGGTCCGGTTCATTCGGCCGAGCCGGACATCGCGACTTCGTTCGAGAGGTTCGTGGGAGTGTCTGTGAAGTACTACGAGGAGAGCGTCTTTTCGCCTATCGAGAGTCTCCCGCCGCAGGGCGGTCCGCGGTACACGATCGGAGCACAGCCCTCACGCCGGGGTAACGAGTGCGATGACGATGGTCACGAACGCTATCGCCAGTTCCAGCGCTCTGATCAACTTGCTGTCCCAGTACAACGAAATCATCTCGGTACCTCCCTCGGGCCGACAGACCTTCAGCCATCGCCAAGGCACACAGCGTGCCAGGCTCGTCGATACCCGAATCGCTTGCGAGCATTGGGCTAGCGTCGATTTTGGCGCGCCGTACGTTGAGGAGCGGGTGTTCGGTTCCGGCACTGTGCCGTTCGCAATTGGACACACTTTGGCCGGGCTCCTGGGGGAATTGCGTGAGCGGACGGCCGCCGATCCTGTATCCTGCGCTGTGGCTGCGGGTTACAGCGCCGGCGGCGCACCGGGCCGCCGGGCACGGCCCTTGCCCCGTCGAATATGATTGACACCACCGGCCTGCAACCTCTGCCGGAGGCATGACGATGGGATTCTGGCAGGACGTCCGTTACGGTGTGCGCTCCTTGGTCAAGGCTCCCGGCTTCGCCTCAGTGGTCGTGCTGATACTCGCCGTGGGGATCGGTGCCAACGTGGCCATGTTCAGTATCATGGAGATGACCATGATTCGCCCGCCTCCCTACCCGGAGCCCGAGCGGTTGGTGCTGGGCAGGGCGACCTTCGGTGGCAACGTCAACCCGTTCGCCTCGGCCGC
>JASFTY010000190.1:0-7562 GCA_050050535.1 Gemmatimonadales bacterium
CACAGAGCGCCTCGCCGACTGGATAGTCGAAATCGCCCGCGGCGATCGAGTCCGGGACCTGCTAGAGGCAGCGCTGGTTCGACAGACCGAATGGCTGCTGACCGTGCCGATCGGGCGGATAGGCGATTACCTGCCTGCCGACGCACTCGACCGGGCCGAACAGATCATGTTCGACCCGTTGTGGGAGTTCTTGCAGGCGCGGGTGCCCGCCCTCGTATCGGAGTTGCCGATTGCCGAAATGGTCGAGAATCGTATCCGTGCTTATCCCATCGAGGAGCTCGAGCGACTGATCTGGACGGTAACGCGTCGCGAGCTCAGGCTGATCATCTATCTCGGTGGCTTCCTCGGCGCGGTCGTCGGCTCGCTGATGGTCGTTGCCCAGGCTCCAGTGGTGGGCCTGGCCTACTTGGGAGCGATCGTGCTCGCTTCGTACCTGTTCCTCAACTTGCGTTGACGTGGTCGCCAGGATCGCTGGTTGCCTCGCGATCGGCCTGGTGCTGGCTGCCGGCGACCTCCCGGCCCAGGCGGTCGCCTTCCGTCTGAGTGCTGTCGACATGTTCGGCGGCGCGGTCCTTCCCGCCGAGTCGGACCCGGGGGTCGCTTTCGGAGCGCGCGTCGGTCTGCTCGACCTCTTCGCTCGCTCCGTGCAGGCGGGTCTCGAATTCGAGTGGTGGACGGCGGAGCGCCAGGACGCCGAGCTCGAGGTTCGCGACATCGTCTTCGGGCTCACCTTCCTGAGCGAGCTCTCTCGGACCGGCCCGCTGCGGCCGTACCTCGGCCTCAACGCCGCCCTTCACTCGGTCGATACCTCACGCCCGGGTGGCGAGAGATTCCTCGATGGTGAGCCGGCGGCGGCGGAGCGAATCTCCGGCTACCGGGCCGGTGGCGGCGTAGTCGCCGGCCTCGCTCTCCGACTGACGCGGACCGGAGCGATCTGGCTGCTCGTGGAGTACCGTTATACGGCCGTTGCCCGGGTTGCCCACCACGAACTGCGGGGCGGAGCGCGACTGTTGACCGCGCGTCGCTAGACGGACCTGGCCGGACGCCGGGGCCGCGAGGTTCTCTGTTGCTACCCTCCCGCTCCACGCGCTATCATGGAATGGCAGTGCCGGTGCAGGCCCAACAGGGACAGGCAGGCAAGTCCGGTGAATCCCGAGAACCTCGACGGCAGCCACGAGCTGGGTGACGCACCCGCGGGCGCGGGTCGCGCCGTCGAAGCTCTGCTCGAGCAGCTCGACGAGGAAACCCAACCCAAACCCGCGGCGCACTTCGGCGGCCTGCGCGGCCGCACTGTGGTCGTCAGTGGCGGAGCTACCGGAATCGGCCGGCAGGTCGCGATCGAGTTCGCACGCTGCGGCACCAACGTCGGTTTCAATTGGCTGGACCTTCCGGGCCGCTCGATCGCCGACCAGGCGGTCGAGGTCGAGCAGGAGCTCCAGCAGCTCGAAGTCAAAGTCCTGGCCGAGCGCGTCGACGTGCGCGATCCCCGAGCGGTCTCTGCCTTCATCGAGCGGGTGCAGCAACAGCTGGGCGGTGTGCACTATCTGGTGAACGCAGCCGGTATCCACCGCTCGGCACCGCTGTGGAAGATGACCGACGAGGAGTGGTTCGAAGTACTGGATGTGAACCTGACGGGCGCGTTCAACACGATTCGGGCGGTGGCACCAATCTTCAAGTCTCAACGCTACGGCAAGATCGTCAATATCGCGTCCGTCCATGCGTTCGTTGGCAGCTTCGGTGTAGCGAACTACGCAGCCTCGAAATCCGGCCTTGTGGGGCTGACGCGCTCCGCCGCCGCCGAGCTGGGGCCGTCCAATGTAAACGTCAACGGCGTAGCGCCCGGTTACGTCCGCACCGACATGCTCGGCGACGTACCGGATCACGTGGTCGCCGATTCGATGGAACGGTCGGTGCTTAGACGGTTGCCGGAGCCGAGTGATATCGCTCATGTCGTTCTCTTCCTCTGCTCGGAGATGGCACGGCAGATCACGGGACAGGTCATCCGGGTGGACGCCGGCATGCTTGGCTGAGCGGAGGTGACGGGCAGTGAGGAGGAGTCGTAATGCGTGCTCAGTTCAGTAATCGTTGGCTCGCTCTCGGGCTCGGCATGCTGCCAGCCGCCGCCGTCGCTTGTGGCGCCGGCCGCCAGGAGCCGGTACCCACGCCGGGCTTTGGAGTCCTCAGCGGTCAGACGGTACTCGTGCTGCCGGTCCAGTACGTACAACGGATGCCGGGTGGCTGGGTCGGCGGTGCCGCCAGCGCGCAAGACGCCGCGCGCAGCGCCGACACGGAGATCGCTTTCGCGCTACACGAGGTGAGCGGCCGCGCGACCTGGGTCACCCCGGAACAGCAGATCGAAGAGCTGAGTCGGCGGCCGAGCATCGATGTGTTTCCCTATCTGCTGTCGGCAGACGAGGCGCGCCGACAGGGAGGGAGCCTGCGGCACGTTCGCGATCCGCTCTACGGCGAGATACGCATGCTGGCGGCGCTGTTCGATGCCCGTTACGCGGTCTGGCCGATGGAGCTCTTCTACGAGCGGGACCCGGAGCGGGACGGCGGCCACCTGGCGATACGCACGTTCGTCCTCGACGCACGCAGCGGCGCGGTTCTGTGGTACGGCGTCGTGCGCGGCGACGGCACCCAGCCGCCGGCCTCGCCCGGCGCCCTCGCCGCCGCAGCGCAGACGTTCGCCGTTCAGGTCAGTCCCTAGCCGCTGCGTCGCCCGGGAGACGCGAGAAGTGTCGCTGTGACAACACCCATCACCCTCATAACGGGCGATGGGATCGGGCCGCAGATCTCGGAAGCCGCGCTGCGAGTTCTGGCGGCCGCCGGGGCGCGGGTCGAGTGGGACCACCAGCTCGCGGGCATGGCGGCCATCGAGCGTGGTTACGGACCCTTACCGGACGAGACGTTCGACTCGACTTGTGCCAACAAGGTCGCGCTGAAAGGGCCGCTCTCGACTCCGGTCGGCGAGGGCTTCCGCTCGATCACATCGCGTTGCGCAAGATGTTCGATCTCTACGCGAACGTGCGGCCGGCGAAGACCCTGATCGAGGGCGGTCGCTACTCTGACATAGACATCGTGGTAATTCGTGAGAATACCGAGGGCCTCTAAGTTGGCGTCGAGCACTTTGTCGGCATGGAAAAGGATCCGAAGGCGGCGGCCGAGTCGGTGATGATCGTCACCCGTTTCGGGGCCGAGCGCATTGCCCGCTTCACCTTCGAGTACGCCCTCGCGCACGGCCGTCGCAAGGTGACACTCGTGCACGAGGCAGACATTCTCAAGGGTACGCAGGCCCTCTTCTTGGAGGCAGGACGCAGAGTGGCGGCGGACTACCGAGGGCGCGGCGAGGACGAGGATAGGATAGTCGACAACACTGCGATGCAGCTTGTCGTCGATCCTCACCAGGAGCGATATTATCGTCACGGAGAACATGTTCGGAGACATCCTCTCCGATGAAGCTTCCGGCCTGATCGGCGGTCTGGGGCTGATGCCCGGCGCCAAAATTGGGGAGGATACGGCAATCTTCGAGCCCGCGCACGGCTCGGCACCTGACATCGCGGACCAGGGGATAGCCAACCCATCGGCGCTCGTCTTGGCGGGCTGCGTGCTGCTCGATCACATAGGCCAGCCCGAGGTGGCCGAGGCGATTCGCGACGCGCCGTCGGCCGCCTTGCGGGGTGACGTACTCACGCGCGATCTGGGCGGAAGGGCGACGACCCGGGAATTCGCCGACGGGATCATCGAGGAGTTGGAGTAGTGCGATTCGGAGCGAGCGAGACGAATTGCCGTAGCTGCCAGCAGATCTACCCGGCTAGCGAACTCGACCGTTACCTATGGTGCCCCGAGTGTCGGAAGGCCGTACGCAGGAGGGGGGCGATGTGGGGACGGGTTGTCGGTCTGCTGGCGAGCCTCGGTGTGGCCAGCTACCTGTGGTTGAACTTGACAATCCAGTCGCGATTTCTAGCGTTCTATCTTCTCTTGCTGGCGATGACCTACTTGCTCACCAATCGGATTGCACACGCCGTCGTGCTTGGCTACTACCGATCTCGCGGCGGCATGATCGAGCCGTCGCCCCCACAGGAGCCCGAGTAAGGCCGCCGTTCCGGCCCGGCTGACCACCCGTCTGCCGAGTTTTCACCGTCAATAGGGTGCAGGAAACGATGACCAGGTTCGAGGACGTGGATTACTACAAGACCGAGTCGCTGCTGTCGGAAGAGGAGCGTGCCGTCCGCGACACCGTGCGCGAGTGGGTCGATGACAATCTTTTGCCGATCATCGGACGGTGCTATGTCGAGGGCCGATTCCCGACTGAGCTGGTGTCGCAGATGGCCGAGCTCGGGGTATTCGGCGCCAATATGCCGGAGAAGTACGGTTGCGCCGGTCTGAACAACGTGGCCTACGGCCTGATCATGCAGGAGCTCGAGCGCGGCGACTCTGGCGTCCGATCCTTCGCCAGCGTGCAGTCGTCTCTTGTCATGTATCCGATCCTCGAGTTCGGAAACGAGCCGCAGCGAGGTTACTGGCTGCCCAAGTTGGCCAAGGCGGAAGCAGTCGGCTGCTTTGGGCTGACCGAGCCGGACTACGGTTCGAATCCCGGCGGCCTGACGACCCGGGCCATCAAGGACGGTGATGAGTGGGTGATCACGGGCACCAAGATGTGGATCACCAATGGCTCGGTGGCGGACGTAGCCATCATCTTCGCGAAGACGGGGGCGCTCGATGACCAGCGTTCGATCCGCGGGTTCATCGTCGAGACGGATCGCGACGGCTACGTGGCCAAAGATCAGGAAGGGAAGCTGTCGCTGCTCGCCTCCGACACCAGCGAGATCTCGCTCCAGGAGGTCCGCGTTCCGGCCGAGAATCTACTCCCCGGGTCGGCGGGCCTCAGTGCCCCGCTCAAGTGCCTCAACCAGGCCCGCTACGGTATCGCCTGGGGTGCGGTCGGCGCGGCGATGGCCTGCTACGCAGAGGCGCTGAGCTACGCACAGAAACGGCCCCAGTTCGACCGCGTGATCGCCGGATACCAGATCCAGCAGATCCGGCTGGTCGAGATGCTAACGGAGATCACCAAGGGCCAGCTGCTTGCCTTGCAGCTCGGCCGCCTGAAGGACAGGGGAGAATTGCGTCCCCCGCAGGTCTCGATGGCGAAGCGCAACAACGTCAGCATGGCGTGCGACGTAGCGCGCGAGGCACGCAGGCTGTTGGGCGCCAACGGCATCCTGGTGGAGTATCAGTCGATGCGTCACATGGCGAACCTGGAGTCGGTGTACACCTACGAGGGGACCCACGACATCCACGGCCTGATAGTCGGGCAGGACATAACCGGCCTGAGCGCCGTCACCTGACCGGACTCCGCCGCTTGCCTGCGGCGGCAATCGGATAGAGATTGCCGGGACAGACCACGTAGAGCGCGCGCCCGTAGCTCAATTGGACAGAGCACTGGGCTTCGGACCCAGGTGTTGGGGGTTCGAATCCTCCCGGGCGCGCCTCTTATTGGGAATCGGGGATTCTGGGCCTCTGGGAGTCAGGCGTTGGCCTGCTAATCGTCGCGGCCGATCTCGAGCATGCGGGCGAGCGCCCGGTGGGCACGCTGACGGACGTCGACCGGTACGTCCACCTCGTAGCGGCCGAGCCGCAAAGACGCCAGCGTGTTCTCCAGGGTGATCTTCTTCATGTGCGGGCACAGCGTGCAGGGCCGCACCATCTCCTTGTCGGGGTGTGCTTCCTGGACGTTGTCCGACATCGAGCACTCGGTGACCAGCAGGATCCGCTGCGCGTCACTGCCATCGACATATTTCACCATTCCCGTCGTCGAGCCGACGAAGTCCGCCTCATCGCAGACCTCCGGCGAGCATTCGGGATGCGCCAGGATCACGAGCCCGGGGAACTGCCGCCGGTAGGCGCGTATCTCCTCGACCGTGAACTGTTCGTGCACGATACAGCGGCCCTTCCAGGCGATCACCTCGACCTCGGTATGCTTCTGTACGTTGCCTGCCAGGTACTCGTCGGGCAGGAAGATCACCCGCTCCACACCGAGAGACTCGACGACGGCGTTGGCGTTGGCGGACGTGCAGCAGATGTCGGACTCGGCCTTGATCACAGCCGGTGTGTTAACGTAGGTGACGACCGGCACACCGGGATATCGCTCCTTGAGCAACCTCACGTCCGCGGCCGTGATGCTCTCGCTCAACGAGCAGCCGGCGTCGAGGTCGGGGATCAGAACTCGCTTCTCCGGGTTGAGGATCTTCGCCGTCTCCGCCATGAAGTGGACACCGCAGAAGACGATCGTATCCTCCTCGACCTGCATCGCTGCCTGGGCCAGCCCCAGCGAGTCGCCCTGGAAATCGGCTATCCCGTGGAAGATCTGGGGCACCTGGTAGTTGTGGGCCAGGATGACCGCGCCGATTTCCTGCTTCAGACGTAGGATCTCGTGGATGAGCGGCGCCTGGAGCCGCCACTCGGCCTCCGGGACGAGGTCGCCGATCAGCTCATGAATCTGCGCCGTGGCCTCGGCCACTTCAGCCGTGTATTCGAGCTGTGCGATGCCTTTGATTGTCATCGTCCATTCCACAGAAGACCGTCCGGGCAGCCGGGGCTGCGTTGCGGCCAGAGGCCCGACGCTGCTGGCGGTGTGTCAAGAAGATTCGACATAGACGGCTCGAAAATCAAGGCGCCGGCCCGGCAGCCTTGACCTCGGCGGACTGTGGCCGTGATATTCCGGTGGCCGCGAGGGGGGCGAGGGGCCGCGGACCGGCGCCGCGCGGCGCGCGGTTCGAGGAAAGTCCGAGCTCCATAGGGCAGGGTGCCGGGTAACACCCGGGCGGCGAAAGCCGACGGAAAGTGCCACAGAGAACAGACCGCCTGCAGCTGCCGCGAGCGTGGCGCTGCCGGTAAGGGTGAAACGGTGGAGTAAGAGCCCACCGCCCGTGCGGGTAACCGCCGGGGCACGGCAAACCCCACCCGGAGCAAGGCCAAGCAGGGGACAGTGGCGGCCCGCCGCGTGATGATCCCCGGGTAGGCCGCATGAGGTGCCGGGCGACCGGCGCCCCAGATGAATGGCCCGCTGAACAGAACTCGGCTTACGGCTCCCCTCCGCGGCTTTCATCGAGGTCGGAAACTCGCAAACGGGGACTGCTACGTGCCTGGGAAGGGCGTCGTCCATTTCGAGCTGGAAGAGCGGAGTCTGGAAAACGGGCTGCGCGTGATCGTACAGGAGGACAATACCGCGCCGGTCGTCTCGGTCCACATCATGTATCACGTCGGGTCGAAGCACGAGCGCCGCGGCCGAACCGGCTTCGCCCACCTGTTCGAGCACTTGATGTTTCAAGGCTCCGAGCATGTCCCGGACGAGGCCCACTTCCGGCTCGTCCAAGACTCCGGCGGCACGCTGAACGGAAGCACCTGGTTCGATCGTACGAACTACTTCGAGACACTGCCCTCCAACGAGATCGAGTTGGGACTGTGGCTCGAGTCAGACAGACTCGGCTGGTTCGAGTCGGCGATGACTCAAGAGAAACTCGACAACCAGCGCGCCGTCGTGAAGAACGAGCGTCGCCAGG
>JASFTY010000191.1:0-7467 GCA_050050535.1 Gemmatimonadales bacterium
TCCACTGGAAGCAGGTCGAGGACAAGATAAGCCTGACCACGAGGACGCTGGTCGGGGTGTACGTCCAGGCCGGGTACTTCTTTCACTACCTGTGGCCCACGATCCCGAGACCGCTGGAGCTGGCGGCACGAATCGCCTGCTACAACCCTGACACGGACCGTTCCGGCGACCTGCTTCGCGAGTATTCGTTCGCGGGGACCTGGTTCTTCAATGGGCACCTGAGCAAGCTCACCGCGGATCTCACCTTCTTCAAGTTCGATTTCCCGGAGCTTGCCGAGCAGGACCAGTGGCGGTTTCGGGTACAGTGGGACGTCTCTTTGTAGTCCGCAGTCAACGGTTGCGGATCGTGATGGCGAGAAGAGATTGCGACGCTGAGCGTGCAGCGATTGGACTCTGGAAATCAAATTCAGAAGAGGGGCAGTCAAATGAGAAGCCGAACTCGGCGAATTCTGAGATTGCTGGTCGCGTCGATGATCCTTCCGTGGGGCCTGGTTCCCTCACCCGCGGAGGCCCAACAGGATGTGACCGGGGACTGGTATGGCACACTGGATGTCGGTGCGGCGGAACTGCGTATCGTCCTGCACATTCAGCAAGTCGATGGCCGATATTCCGCCACCCTCGACAGTCCCGACCAGGGTGCCGCCGGCATCCCTCTGGACGAGATCGTGTTCGAGAACGACCAGATCATCTTCCGCTTTAACGCCGCCGGGGTGGAATATCAGGGCACGGTGGATCCCGGATTCACGGCCATCGCGGGCACCTTCAGCCAGGCCGGCCAGCAGTTTCCGCTGAACTTCGGCCGCACCATGCCGGCGGCCCCGCGGGGGAGCCCCGAGTGGTTGAGAGAGCGCCTCACCAAGCACGAGGTCTACATTCCCATGCGCGATGGTGTGCGCCTGTTCACGTCCTTCTACGTGCCGAGAGACACGAGTCAGACGTATCCGATCTTGCTCCGGCGTACACCGTACAACTCGGAGCCGCGCGGCGAAGACGGGTACACGCCGGCCCTCATGTTCAACGCAGATCTCGTCGAGGAGGGCTACATCCTCGCGTTCCAGGACGTACGGGGACGCTACATGAGCGAGGGCGAGTTTCTCGATGTAAGGCCGCACAATCCAGACAAGAGAAGCGAGAGCGACATCGATGAGAGCAGCGACACCTGGGACACCATCGAGTGGCTGGTCAACAGTGTGCCCCACAACAACGGGCGAGTCGGAATCATGGGTGTTTCCTATCCCGGGTTCTACGCGACCATGTCGCTGCCCGACGCCCATCCGGCACTGAAGGCCGTGTCGCCGCAGGCGCCGGTGACCAACTGGTTCATCGGCGACGACTTTCACCACAACGGCGCCTTCTTCCTGATGGACGCCTTCTCGTTCTATTCGTCATTCGGGCGGCCGCGACTCGAACCGACGCGCCGCGGTCAGGGGGGCTTCCAGTGGCCGAACCAGGACAACTACGAGTTCTTCCTCGAGCTCGGTCCGATCAAGAACGTCGAGGCGCTGTACTTCGGCGACAGCATCTCGTTCTGGCCGGACCTCATGAGGCATCCCGATTACGACGATTTCTGGCAGGCTCGCGACCCGCGGCCGCACTTGAAGGACATCCAGCCGGCGGTGCTGGTCGTGGGAGGGTGGTTCGACGCCGAGGACCTTTGGGGTCCGCTCAACACGTACGAAGCGATCGAGAACCAGAATCCGCCGGCGACCGAGAACCGCCTGCTGATGGGCCCTTGGTCCCACGGCCAGTGGGCGGGCGACGAGGGTGACAACCTCGGGAACGTGCACTGGGGGGCGACCACGTCCGAGTTCTACCGAGACGTGGAGCGCCGGTTTCTGGGCTACTATCTCAAGGGCGAGGGGTCATTCGATCTGGCCGAGGCGACGGTGTACGACACGGGTGCCAATCGGTGGCTCGAATTCGACTCCTGGCCTCCCGATGATGTGACGGAGAAGCAGCTTTACTTCCACGAGGACGGCCGGCTCTCGTTTTCGCCGCCCACGTCCGCCGAGGGCTACGACGAGTACACCGCCGATCCGATGAGACCGGTCCCGTACACCGAGGACGTCCATCTGCGGCGGACACGCGAGTACATGACCGACGATCAGCGGTTCGCGGCCCGGCGGCCGGACGTCATGGTCTACGAGTCTGATGTGCTCACGGAGGCCGTGACGCTGAGCGGTCCGCTCGTGGCCGACCTGTTCGTCAGCACGACGGGCACCGATGCGGACTACGTGGTCAAGCTGATCGACGTCTTCCCCGATTCGCTGCGCGACTACCCGACCAACGACAAGTCCGTTCCGATGGCAGGCTACCAGATGCTGGTGCGAGGGGAGGTACTCCGCGGCCGCTACCGGAACAGCTTCGAGAGGCCGGAGCCGTTTGTGCCGGGTGAGGTGACGCGGGTCCGCTTCGAACTGCCGGACGTGGCCCACACGTTCAAGCCGGGCCACCGCATCATGGTCCAGGTCCAGAACTCGTGGTTCCCGTTGGTCGACCGCAATCCGCAGAGGTTCGTGAACATCTACGAGGCGGACGAAGAGGACTTTCGGAAGGCGACTCACAGGATCTACCACGATGCACAGCGGCCGTCAGGCGTGAGGGTCTTTGTGCTGGAGCGATAGGACCAGACAGACCGAGTCGTGAAACCGAGAACTGGAGGCCGATAGCCAGCAGCCCCCCAGCCGACTGCCGATGCCCGGCCTGACTTCAGCGATCTGCTGACCGCGTCGGGGGTCGAATGGCGCACGTCCAGCGCCGGTTTCCGGGAGTCGGACCTCGGACGTCGAACGTCGAGAAGTGATCCGGAAGTTGATAATCGGCTGGGGGTCGTCGAATATCGAGATCGACCGAGCTGGGGCACAGCCTCACTTCTCGTCGCTCGCCGTAAACTGCGTTACGAGCTTCGCCCACTCCTCGGTGAACTCTCGCTTCTCTACGTCCTGAAGGACACCGATGAGCATCCGATCCTCGGCAGCCCGCTCCTCGTCCGACAGCTGTCTGTACCTGCTGGCCAGCAGGGTGTTCTGCTTGTACCAGTCCCAGATCTGGCGGCTGCTCTTGAGGCCGCTCTCCGGGGTGTAGCCGGTGGGGCAGGGGGTGAGGATCTCGATAAAGGAGAAGCCCTTCTTCTCGATGCCCCGCTTGATCGTGTCGACGGTCTCGTAGGGATAGCCCATAGGCCAGCGGGCGACGAAGGGGGCGCCGGCGCCGACCACGAGTGCCGCCAGGTCGAAGGGCTCCTCGAGATTGCCGAACGGCGAAGTGGTGGTTCTCCCCTCGGTCGGTGTCGTGGGGGAAAGCTGACCTCCCGTCATACCGTAGTTGTAGTTGTTCATCTCGATGACGGTGAGGTCGACGTTACGTCGCGCGGCGTGGATCAGGTGGTTGCCGCCGATACCCGCGCAGTCGCCGTCGCCGGTGAAGATGATGACGGTGAGGTCGGGGTTCGCCGTCTTGACCCCGGTAGCGAAGGCGATGGCGCGTCCATGGGTGGTGTGGAGCCCGTCGGCATCGATGTAGCCCGGCAGCCGGGAAGAGCAGCCGATGCCGGAGATGAAGACGACCTTGTCGATGTCGATGCGGAGCTCGTCGATGGCGCGGAGCGTGTAGTTGAGAACATTACCGTTACCGCAGCCGCTGCAGAAGATGGAGGGAAGCATCTCCGAGCGGAGATATTCCCTGATGCGCTCCGCCTTGTTGAACATGATCCGGTCCCTACCTCCTCGACCCTGTCATCAGCTTCTCGACCGCTTCGACGATATCGGCCGGCGTGTGGATCGCTCCACCTATCTTCGGTAGCTGCGCCACCCGGCACTTGCCGGCCACCGCCTCGCGCACGGGGTGGACTATCTGCCCCAGGTTCATCTCCGGCACCAGGATCCCCTTGACCTGTTTGCCCAGCTGGAAGAGGCGGTCCTCGGGGAAGGGCCAGAGGCCGATCAGGCGCAGGTATCCGACCTTCTTCTTTCGTCTCCTGAGGGTACGTACCGCGTTGAGGGCCACCCGCGAGGTGATGCCGTAGCTGACCACGGCGTACTCGGCACCGTCCAGGTAACGCTCCTCGACCTTGACCAGCGAGTCGCTTGCCTGACGGATCTTCTCGCACAGGCGGCTGACCAGCTTGGTGTGCTCGGCCGCGCTACTCGTTGCCGGGAGCCCCATCTCGGTATGGGTCAAGCCCGTCACGTAGGTCCGGTAGCCGAGTCCGAAGATTGCCATGGGGGGGACCGCGGCGGCGCCGCCGCCGAACGGCACGTACGACTCTCTGGGGACCGTGGGCCGCTCTCGTTCCACGAGATGGACGTCTTTGAACTCGGGGATCACGGTCTTCTCCCGCATGTGCCCGACTTCGGCGTCGGTGAGCACGATGACCGGGACTCGGAAGCGCTCGGCCAGATTGAACGCCTCGATGACGAGGTCGAGGCATTCCTGTACGGAGCTCGGCACGAGGGCGATGATCTCGTAATCGCCGTGCGAGCCCCAGCGAGACTGCATCATATCGCCCTGTGCGGGCTCGGTCGGCTGGCCTGTGGAAGGTCCCGAGCGCTGGACGTTCACGATCACGCAGGGCGTCTCGGTCATACAGGCATAGCCGATGTTCTCCTGCATCAGCGAGAAACCGGGCCCCGAGGTCGTGGTCATGGCCTTCTGCCCGGCCCACGAAGCCCCGATGACCGCCGCGATCGAGGCGATCTCGTCCTCCATCTGGATGTAGGTACCCTCGACCCGGGGCATCAACGACGCCATCGACTCGGAGGTCTCTGTGGCGGGCGTGATGGGATAGCCGGCGAAGAAGCGGCAGCCGGCGAGGACGGCCCCGTAGGCGCAGGCGACGTCGCCCTGTATGAAGGCCGGGCTCTCTCCCAGCAACCTGCGAACCGCTGTGTAATCGCGCTCGTCCATCAGCTGCTCCCGAACCCGGCTGCCAGCGCCTTCAGGTTCAGCTCCTCTGTCCCCTTGGGGATGTTCCTCAGCACAGCCCGTTCCAGCGACTCGCGGCTGACACATTCGCTGACCTTTGCCAGCGCGCCCAGCATGATGACGTTGGCCACGATCCGACGCCCCAGCTCATCGGCCAGCTTGGAGAACGGGACGCGGAGGGCGGACTCATCGCCCTCCACCAGGTCGGCGTCTACGATGAGCAGCCCCTTCTTGCCGACCAGAGAATGGTACTTGTCATAGGCCGGCTGGGAGAGCGCGACCAGGACATCGGGGGAGACGACCTTCGGATAGTCGATCGGCAGGTTCGAGATGATGACGTCCGAGCGGGCTGCCCCGCCTCGCGACTCCGGGCCGTAGGATTGCGTCTGAACTGCATTGAGGCCATCCAGAATCGCCGCCTCTCCCAGTATGAGACCGGAGAGCACGATCCCCTGGCCCCCGAAACCCGCCAGTTGGATCTCCGTCCTCACCGAGCTTCGCCCCTTCCTATCCGGTGGCCTTCCTCGAACGCCTGCTGGTTCGTCGTCTCGGTCCCCTTGGGCACGTTACCCAGGATCGCCCGCTCGAGACTCTCCCTGGAGACGGCATCGATAATGGCGCAGATGAAGCCCAGCATCACCATGTTGGCCATGATCTTACGCCCGAACTTCTTATGAGCGATGTCAGTCGCCTTCACGCGAAACGTACGGTGCGGCGAGCCGTCCCCGGTGTCCACGAGGTCGTCTTCCACGATCAGGGTCCCATCCTCCTTCAGCGCCGGCAGGTAGGCCTCGTAGGCCGCCTGCGACATGGCGACCAGCACGTCGAGTCGCGGAGGAGCCAGCTCGTATATCTCGCCCTCGGATATGATGACGTCGCTTCGGCATCCGCCGCCCCTAGACTCGCTGCCGTAGGACTGCGTCTGGAGCGCCTTCTTCCCGTCGAACACGGCCGCCACCCCATAGATGTAGCCGGAGAGGACGATGCCCTGCCCGCCGAAGCCGCTGAATCGAATGTTCATCGCTCCCGCACCGGCTCATCCTCCCGGAATCGCTCGTTGATCCGTCTCAGGGAGGCGGCGAACTCGGTACGTTGTCTCTCCACCAGCTTTCCGACGACGATTCTGCCCTCGAGTTGCTCGGCGCTCATCTCTCGGGCCTTGTGCACCCTCACCGATCGGTCACGGTAGAACTTGAGGAAATCGGAGGCTTTCCTCATGTCGACCATCTTGCCATAGCTGACGGGGCACTGCGAGAGGATCTCGATGAACGAGAACCCTTCGATCTCGAGTGCCCTCTGGATCGATTCCATCAGCGGAAAGACGTGGTACGTAGTCCAGCGCGAGACATAGTTCGCTCCGGCCGCGGCAACGAGCTCCGCGGCCTCGAGCGGGTGCTCCACGTTCTCGTAGGGCGTCGTCGTCGTCGCCGCACCGATCGGAGTCGTGGGCGAGACCTGACCGCCGGTCATGCCGTAGTTCCAGTTGTTGACCATCAGGACGGTCATGTCGATGTTCCGCCGGGCCGCGTGCACCAGATGGTTTCCGCCGATACCGGCGATGTCGCCGTCACCCGCGATGACTACCACCTTGAGGTCGGGACGCATGATCTTCACACCGGTGGCGAAGGCGATCGGCCTTCCGTGGGTGGTGTGGAGGGTGTCGCCCTTGAAGTAGGGGCTGGGGATCCAGGACGAGCAGCCGATCCCGGTCACGAAGACCATGTCCTTGGGATCGATGGCCAGCTCCTCCACGGCCTGGGCGAAGCTGTTGAGCACCGTTCCGCAACCGCATCCGGGACAGAAGGTCGTGGGAAGGATCTCCTGGCGGAGAAACTTCAGCAGCCTGTGCGGCTTGAGTTGCCGCTGCGGTCCGGGAATGGTCGGCTCGTCATTCATCGACGCTAACCCACCGGAGCCCCGAGCCCGGAGCTATTGGCGAGGATCGCCTCGAGGATCTCGTCCACCGTGTGCGCCACGCCGCCGATCTTCGATACGGGCACGACGGGCCCGGATGTGAAGCGCTCGACCTCCCGGGCGATCTGGCCGAGATTCATCTCTGGCACCAGGATCGTCTCCACTCGTTCCGCGAGACGCTTCACGGCCGCCTCGGGAAAGGGCCAGATCGTGATGGGGCGCAGGAAATCGACTGCGCAGCCACGGCGGCGCGCCTCGAGCACCGCACCGCGCGCGGGCCGGGCCGTGGCCCCGTAGGCGAGGACACCGACGCGCGCCCGGGCGACGAGGTCCTCCTCCACGTGGGTGATCTCTTCCCGGGCGTCCGAGATCTTCCGGCAGAGCCTGGTCACCAGTTCGTCGTGGACCGCCCGGGTCGAGACGTCCCTCATCCCCGTTGCCTTGTGGGTCGAGCCGGTGACGTGGATGAAGCGGCCGTCGCCGAAACGCGACATGGGCGGAACGAGCTCGCCGCCGAAGGAGTCGGTCTGCGGACCTGCGAGTCTCCTTTCCTCGCGGACCACGTCATCGAAACGCGGGAAGGTGATGCTCTCTCGCAGATGGCCGATCTCGCCATCCATCAGTAGGATC
>JASFTY010000192.1:0-7437 GCA_050050535.1 Gemmatimonadales bacterium
ATAGCGGCCCCTGTAGTCGGCAGCGCCCACCAGGTAGAAGAAGTTCGAGCGGATATCCCAAATGAACGAGTCCGCACCGCGGGTCTGAGGGTCCGTGTTCTCCAGCGTGGTTACACCCTCGGCCCCCAGGTTGGAGCCCCAGGCCCCGAGCCACTCCGTTCGACGCTGCTCGAACTGGTAGCGGGCCTGGCCACGCGCGATCACGTCCCCGAACTGCTTGTGAAACGCGGTGGTGAGGCTCGCGTTTACATTTTCTGACAGGTGGTTGAACCGCTCGAGGTAGCCAGTCGTGGGGTCCCCGGTACCCACCTGCACGAGCCCCTTCGGCTCCCAGAAGAAGTCTTGGAAGTCGTATCGATCCAGACCAAAGTCCGCCTCGATGTCTAGCCAGGGCGTCGCGGTCCAGCGAGCGAATAGGCTGCCCAGTATTCGTGAACTCCGGTCCTCGCTGGTATAGTGCTTCTGCTGGTAAAGCGGGTTCTGGACCAGGTTGTGCAGCGGATCGGGGTTGTTCGTCAGATCCCACTCCCGGCACTCAGGTGAATTCGGCTCTGCATCGGGCGGATTCAAGCACGTCCGCTCCAGTAGGTCCACGTTGGGCGGCATGAACAACAGGTCACGTAGCGGGTTACGGGAGAAGTTATAAGGCCCACCCGCGGCGAGCTCGTCCTGATGGGCCCAGGCATAGTAACCGCCCAGCGAGAGCGCGAAGTTGTCCCAGACCTGATGGTCGATGTTCAGCCGCGCGTTACGCCGCGTGTAGCCGTCGTGGTAGAGGATGATGCCCTTCTCGCGCAGGTTGGTGAAGGCAGCGCGATAGTTGGTGTTGCCGGTCTTGCCGGCTACGGCAGCGTGGAGGCTGTACGTGTCCTGCGGATCGAAAAACCGATCGACGTGATTGTACGTCGGGGGAGGATAGTCCCTGTCCTGGAACGTCACCGTCGTCAGGTCCCCTTCGTAACCTGATGTCCCGGGCGGCCGCGGCAGTCCGGGATCGGGCGTGTAGATCGTGTCGAGGACCACCCCGGGCCCGTAAGGGATCTCCTCTCCGGCGGCGTTGACGAAGCTGCTCCCCGCCTCGTTCATCCGGTACGAGTGCTGTTGCACGAATGGGAAATCGCCCGCCAGGCTCTGCCAGCCCGCCTCGCCGCGCAGCGTGAACTGGCTCTCGCCGGCCGCGAGTTCGGCACCGCGTTTCGTTGTGATCTGGATGACGCCGTTCGCCGCCAGCGAACCGTAGAGCGATGACGCCGCCGGACCCTTGACGATCTCGATGCTCTCGATGTCCAGGGCGTCGATGTCGGCCATCGTTTCCCAGGAGACCACACCGTCGATGATGATGAGCGGGACATGGCCTCGGGTGATGCTCGTGGGAGCGCGCAGCATGATGTCTGCCGCGTCGCCCGGCTGCCCGCTACCTTTGACGACGTGTATGCCCGCTCCCTTCCCCTGGATCTGTCGCTCCGCCGATGTCGCCGGCACCGGCAGGTCCGCCACATCGAGCCGTTCGACCGTGAAGGGAAGCTTGACCCTGGGCATCCGCGCTGCAGTGCCGGTGACGACCAGCTCCTGCAGCCGCAAGACGCCGGGCTCCAGCGCGAACTCGAGCACCTGCGTCTCGCCGGCACCGAGCCTGACCATTTGCGCTTCAGCCCGGTAGCCTATGATCTCCACCCGGATCTCGTACTCGCCAGGCGGCACGGTCCCCAGCGTGAAGGCACCGTCCTGGTCCGTGAGAGTGCCGATCCTGGTACCCGGCACGTAGACCTGAGCGGTCTCCACAGGGTCGCCGGTGCGAGCGTTGGTCACCGTGCCCGTGATCCTGCCGGCCTGTGACCAGGCGGGCAGAGGAACACTCAGCAGGAGGAACAGCGCTCCGGCGAGGGCGAGCGTTGGGCGGGTCATGGCAAAAACTCCTTTCAGAGGAGCAGCACCGGCCTGCGGTCGTGGCGCGGCGGGTGCCTGCAGCCCGGCGGCGCACCGTGGCCTCGGAACTCAGTTGTCGGCTTGCGTGGCGGAAAGACGTGTGGCGAAGAAGACGGGGGCGCAACAAAACAATGGCGAGCGGGCGCTCGCGTTGTGCGGGCGGGTGTCCAGCTCACTTCCATGCTGAGGGGTCCTGCTTAGCGGGATCGGACCCAATCCTCAGCCCTTCTACCTCCGCCGGTATAATAGGATTGCCTAGCAGCAGGGGCAACGAATGTCATAAGTGACTCGCGTTACCCGATTGGGCGCGGTCAGAGAGGAGATTCGGCGGCCATCGCGTGAGCGGGCACGGTTTCCTACCTGGACCCGAGAAAGCCCCCAGCCGAAACTGGGGGCTTTCTCGTTTGACCTCGAGCTGTGTGGGTGGCCGTGGTCACCCTTTCACCTGTACGTTGCCGCCCTCGATGGGAATGAATCCGGGGATCCAACCGGGCCATTCTTCGAACGGGTATTCACCGCATTGAGTGGCAGTGGCAACCCCACAGCCCTCCCAATACCAGTCGGTGAATTCATCCGGGTCGGCGCCGGCGCCTTCCCCGTTATCTCTGACCTTGAACCACAAGCGATCACCCACGCAGATCTTCCACGGCATGTCTGGACCTGCACGCACCTGCGTGAAGACGCCCCCGAGAATCGCCTCGTTCCCATCTACGACCAGACAATCGAGCTTCGCGTGGACCTCGATTGTGTGGGCCCGACTCTTGGATTCGAATGAGCCGGACACGCTGCCGTCCTCCATTTCTCGCGCATGAAAGGACACGTTCTGAAGTTCACCTGAGAAGTACAACTTCGCCTGGCCATTCGCCGACGGACCGCTGTTCCCCGCTACGGAAAGAGAGGGGGCGGCGTACTCCGTTGGTGTGACCGGCTCGTCGGAGCAGCCCGCCAGCAGTGCGGCCATCAACACGCAAAGCACTAGTCTTAGACAACGCATGGCTCTTACTCCTTGGGTATGAGCTTGAAACAGCCTCGTGCCGCGAGAGCAGTCTCACGAGCAGGAGGTGAGCGTTCGTGCGGGAACAGATATCGCATGCCTTCTCCTAGTAAGTGCAGCGGTCCCAACCTGTACTTTCCTCGGCGCCGCTGGCCCGATCGTACAGATGCTGGTAGTCCCGTGGACGGCTGTGGGCTAATATGGGAATGGAATTTCGGGAGATTATCAGCCGACAATCTGTAGATTCTCAGGTACCGTTCAGGTGCGTGCTAAGTACTCCCTTCGACTATTCGGCGGCGTTTCTTTTGAGGGCCCCTTAGGACCTGTATCCGGTCCTCCCGGTCAGCGGCGCCAGCTGGCCCTCCTGGCGATCCTCGCCGTGGCTTCCCGCAGGGGGGTGACCCGCGACAAGCTGGTCGGCTGCCTCTGGCCCGATGCCGACGAAGAGACGGCCCGCCACCTGCTCTCCAATGCCCTCTACCTCCTGCGAAGGGAAATGGGTGAGGAATCCGTGCGCACGACCGGCGACACGGTTCATCTGAATCCGGAGATCGTCTGGTCCGACGTCGTGGCCTTCCAAGAGGCCCTCGCCGAGGGAAACCTGGAGGAGGCAGCAGCCGGCTATACCGGGCCTTTCCTCGATGGCTTCTATGCGGATACCGGTCCCGCCTTCGCGCACTGGATAGACTCCGAGCGCCGGCGGCTAGCGCTTGGGTACGCAGAGGCTCTGGAGTCGCTCGCCGACCGAGCCGAGGCGGCAAATGACCAGGCCAAAGCCGCCGGCTGGTGGCAGCGCGTGATCGCCCACGACCCGTACAACTCACGGGCCGTAGTCCGACTGATGCAGGCGCTGGCTGCCGCCGGCGACCGGGCCAACGCGCTGCAGGTGGCCGCCGAACACGGACGCCTGCTGAAAGACGACCTGGAACTGCAGCCTTCCGCGGAGGTGCTGGACCTGGCCCGGAAGCTAAGAGAGAAGGAGGCAGCGCCGGCCGAGCGGAAACCAAGAGTCAAAGCCCCCAGCCCACCGGAAGAGGTCGGAGGACGCCGACCGCTGCTGACGCGACGCAGGGCGGCACTCGCCATCGTCGCGGCTCTAGCGCTAGCCGCTCTTGTGGCGACCGGCAGAATGTTGTTGAGAGAGCCTGCAAGCCTGATCGGCGGAGCCGGGATCCCGGTCTCGCCGAATCGGATCGCGGTAATGCCCTTCGAGTACCGTGGCAGCGACGAGACCGCCTACCTGAGCGAGGGTATGGCGTACATCCTGCCCAGGACCATCGATGGGGCCGGCCAGCTGACGGCCGTGGACGCCTTCGCGCTGCTCAAGTACGTCGAGCGCGAGTACGGCGATCTCGATCCGGAAGGCGCTGCGGAGGTCGCCCGGTACTTCGGCGCCGGCCGCTTCATCTTGGGAAGCATTATCGAGGCCGGCGGCAGTTTTCGAGTTGGCGCCACGCTCTACGATGTGGGCGGCGGCAGGATAGGAAACGCCGAGGCGACGGTGGACGAAGAAGCCGAGGTCGTCGACGAACTGACCCACGACCTGGCCATGCAGTTACTTCGAGAGAGTCTAGCTGACATGCCCGAGCGTCTAACCGGAGCCGGCGCCCAGACTACGGACTCGCTCGAAGCCATGAAGGCCTACCTGCAAGGCGAGGCTATGGTCCGCGCGGGGAAGTATGACTCGGCGGCCGTCGCGTACCGGCGCGCCGTCGACCTCGACACAACCTTCGCCCTCGCCTACTACCGGCTCGCCTGCAACACCCCTGGACAAGAGAGCTGGCATGACGATTCCATAATCGAGAGCGCCCGCCGGTTCAGCGGACGGCTCTCGTGGCGCGACAGTCTGCTGGTGGAAGCTTTGCACGCCACGTGGGTTCGCAACGCCTACGCAGAGGCTGAGGCAACATACAACCAGCTATTGACTCGGCATCCCGATGAGCTGGACGCCTGGGTTAACCTCACGATGCTTCTCGGTGAGACCCAGGTGTTTTGCCGCGGGCGTCCTTACGCCGACTTGCGGGATGCCGCGGAGCGGGCTGTAGCACTGGATCCTACGAGCCATTTCCCCAACCTCGACCTCAGCCTGATTGCGGCGTTCGAAGGGAACTCTGCCCAGGCCATCGCCTCACTGAAGCGCATACATGAGGCACAACCTGAGGGCATACCTGCGACGCTTTATCGCGCGGTTCTTGCTTCCCTGCGTGACGACCCCGATGAGCTGGAGAAGGCCATCGAAGTGCTTAGAGAGGGACCGCCTACTCCATTATACTTGGCGGGGCTGTGGATCTGGACGGTGTCGGACGATGCACCAACGGCGAGACGCATCTTCGAATCTCTAACGGAGCCGCGTTGGTCTCGCGCGTGGCAGGGCCTGGGCCACCGCTTCTTGATGCGGTTGGAGCTAGCAAGGGGCCGTTGGGCAGCAGCCCAAGACGAGATCACCGCGGCGAGTACGCTAGACCCGGTTCCAGCGACCGACAATTTCGCCGCCGCCTCCCTCGCGCCCTTCATGCCGGTTGCTCACACTCAGCTCGCCCTTGTCCGCGACAGCCTTGCGCGCTGGCGGCCGGAGCCCGAGTCGATCTACCGTCTGTTCTTCCTCGGGCTCTTGAATGCGCGGTTAGGGCAGGCGGAGCAGGCACAGGCAACGGCAGCGGAATTGGAGGGTAGCCTCCCGACTATCTCTGATAGTTTTCCTGGCCTTAGCGTCACCGTCTTCAGCAACCTGGCGCTCACGGTGCGGGCCCAAGTGGCGGCCTCAGAGGGGCGCTACGAGGAAGCCCTTACCCTTCTGGAGCAGGTCGAGCCAGTGGAGGAGTGGCGCCATTACGCCCGTCCCGAGCGCTGGCTGCGGGCCGAGGTGCTCTACTCGCTCGGCCGCTACGAGGAAGCTCTCCCCTGGTATGAGCCCTTCGTGATCGCCGTTTGGAGCTGGGACCAGGCGTACGCCACGCCGGCCCTCCTTCGCATAGGCGATATCCACGAGCGGCTCGGCAACCTAGAGACCGCGGCCCGCCACTACAGGCGCTTCCTCAAGCGCTGGGAGGGCTGCGACCCCGAGCTCCAGACCTGGGTCGACCAGGCCCAGCGGGCGCTGGAGCGCCTGACGGGCGAGGACTAAGCGGCAAAGGAATGCAAGTTCTTCAGACGGACGAGATGCGATGCCAATCGTCGGTATCGCTTGCGGTTCAGAGAATGACCGGGGTGGGATTCGAACCCAGGGCCTGCGGATTAAGAGGGCACAAACTGGCGCCAGCCAGCGCCAGTGAGCGCCGGTGGCCGCTGTCACCACGATTGTCACCGCGACAGCCGCGACAGAGTCCTAGTCGTTCCCCCCGCCCACCACCAGAATCGGATCCTTCCGGCCGGACATCTCCCAGCGCACAAGCGTGTGCGGAATGACGCCGGCGCGAAAGTAGTCGTCGAAGAAGCTCCCGACGGTGAACGCGTCCCCCCGCTCCAGCGCCACCTCGGCGATCAGCTCCTCGAGCTGGATCTTCCCGGTCACGTAGCTCGTGCCGTAGCCCGGCTGACGGAGGTAGAGTTGCTGCTCGCCCCGCACCAGGCCGGCGTCCGGGAGCCAACCCCGGGGCGTCCATCGCCCCGCGAACTCAACCGCCTCTTCCATCGTGAACTCGTGACCGTGGAGGTAGAGACCGGCGAGCGCCCGTGCAGCCCGCTGCGCGAGCATGATCCAGACGAGTTCGCGCGAGCGGGGAGAGCCGTCGTAGAGACCAGCGTGCATCATCATCTCCTCCATCCCCGTCGCGAGCCCTTCCGAGCGGTTGTCGTAGATGTTGTAGAGCGGCGGAGCGCTCCGGATCGGACTGGGATGCGGCTTCTCCCTGATGTACGCGAGCTCGATCCAGTGGTGCTTGTGTGTCAACAGCACCATGGGGTCCCGGTAGTTCACCTCTTGGAAGAAGTTCCGCAGTTCGTCCGGGCCTGCCGGAGTGAAGCTCCCCAGCTGTGCGCGGAGCGCGGGGTCCATCCACTCCTCGATCGTGTGTATCCCCTCCTCGTCCAGGAACTCCACATACCGTGTGACCGCGTCGTTCAGCCGCCGGTCGTACTCGTCGGCGTCGGCGATGCGCTCGAGCTCGGGAAGGTCCCGGTTCCGGTTCTCCTCCAGTCGGAGCGACGAGTGCGCCCGCGCGAGCTCCCGACGCATGAGCGTCACCTGCTCCTCCCAGGAGAAGGGGACGAGGTGGACGTTCTGCATGCACCAAGTGTACTCGTCCTTGCCCACACCCGAGGGACCCGTCTTCGAGGGGGCCTCTTCTTCGAGCCACCCGACGAAGGCCTCCGTGGCTTCGCGTGCGGCGACGATCGCCGCATCGAGTTCGGCGCTCGTTCCGCCGACCCGCTCCCCCAGGCTCTCGAGGTCCGCTACCTGCCCGCGGAACGAGCGGAGGCTCGCCAGCCAGAGATCGCGTGCGTTACCTGTGAGGTTGACCCGGGCTTGCTCCAGGATCCGGGGGGTGGCCCCGATGCGCTCCGCGAGCTCCGCGGCA
>JASFTY010000193.1:0-7436 GCA_050050535.1 Gemmatimonadales bacterium
CGCCGGCTGGGCGAGCGAGTGCGGCTCGTCTACATGGAGAACTACGACCTGGCGCTGGCGAAGTACATGTGCTCGGGCGTCGACCTCTGGCTCAACACACCGAGCCGCCCGCAGGAAGCGTCCGGCACCAGCGGAATGAAAGCCGCCTGCAACGGCGTACCCAGCCTGAGCGTGCTCGACGGTTGGTGGGTCGAAGGCCACGTCGAAGGGGTCACCGGCTGGTCGCTACTCGAGAGCCCCGAGGCCGCGGCGGAGGAGTCGACCGAATTGGACGGCCTGTACGACAAGCTGGAGAAGTTGATCCTGCCCTGTTACTACAGCCTACCGCAAGCTTGGGCCAAGGTGATGCGCTCGGCGATCGCGCTGAACGCGTCGTTCTTCAACACGCAGCGTGTGGTCTTGCAGTACGTGCGCAACGCCTACGCGGGAAACAGCGGCGTCTAGCAGGTCGCAGAGAACATAGTGTGGAGACCGGTCGGTGCCGCCGGAGATCGCGGCGGTCAGTCGACCTCGCTACGTGTGTCCAAGTCGAAGACCTTCGTTTCGCCGCGCTTGAAGGTGTAGACCTTTCCGTTGAAGCCGATCCGCGCATAGGGCTCCCAGGCGCCCTCGAACGTCACTGTCAGCTTCTCGTGGTTGACTTGGCAGCGGAACCAGTGGCCGCGGTACTGAATCCGCGAGTTGATCTCCTTGAGGTCCTTCGGTAGCTGTGGATTGAGCCAGAGGACGCCCTCGCGCAGCGCTATGCCGCTGTAACAGCGCTGGACGAGGTCGACGGTGCCCGCCATCGCGCCCAAGTGGATCCCTTCCTTCGTCGTGCCTCCCTGGACGTCGGCGAGGTCGCTGCGCACGGCGGCCTCGAACCAGCGCCAGGAACGCTGCCGGTTACCGCGCGCCTGCACCCACGAGTTGACGATGGCGCTGAGCGTCGAGCCGTGTGAGGTGCGGCGCAGGTAGTAGTCGATGTTACGCGGGATCATCTCGGGCTCGAACGGATAGTCGAGGCGCTCGAACAGCTGTGCCAGCCGTTCGGCGGAGAACAGGTAGAAGAGCATCAGCACGTCCGCCTGCTTGCTGACCTTGTAGCGGTTGACGGAGTCTCCCTCGGCCTCGAGGATGCGGTCGAGTCGGTGGATGTCGCCGTACTGCGCCCGGTAGCCTTCCCAATCGAACTCTTCCAGCTGCTCGTATCCTTCGAACTGACTGATTATGCCGTCGTCGTGGAAGGGGACGAACAGCTTGCGACTGATCTCATCCCAGCTCTTCACCTCATCGTCTGTGACCTGCAGGTCCTCGAAGATCTCTATCTGGCAATCATCGTCGAGCAGGGCGGCGACGCGACAGGCGCAGTCGAGTACCCACGACGCCATCACGTTCGTATAGGCGTTGTTGTTGATACCCGGTTCCTTGGCATCGGGGTATGCGGTGTGGTATTCGTCCGGTCCCACGACGCCACGAATCTCGTAACGTCCGCGCTCGGGATTGAAAGTTGCGATGTCGGCCCAGAATCGGGCGATCTCCAGGATGATCCGCGCGCCGTGCGTAGAGATGATGTCGCGCCGCCCCGTCGCCTGGTACTGGCGCCAGGTGTTCAGCGCGATCGTCGCGTTCACGTGACGCTGCAGGTGAGTGTTGTCGGGCAGCCAGCGGCCCGATCGCGGGTTGAGGTGCAGGATCTGGGTCTCCTCCCTGCCGTCGCTGCCGCTCTGCCACGGGTAGAGCGCGCCCTTGAAGCCCTGGCGGCGGGCGTTGCGGCGCGCCTCGTCGAGGCGGCGATAGCGGTACATGAGCAGGGCGCGCGTGATCTCGGGGATGCGGAGCTGCAGGAAGGGGAAGATGTAGAGCTCGTCCCAGAAGATGTGGCCGCGGTAGGCTTCTCCGTGCAGGCCGCGGGCGGGCACGCCGACGTCGAGCTCGACGGTGTTTGGCGATACGGTCTGCAGGAGGTGGAAGATATGGACACGGAGTGCGAGCTGAGCGGCCAACGCACCCTCGAGCTCGATATCGCAGCGGTACCAGAGCCGTTCCCAGGCCAGGCGGTGCGTTCGAAAGAGATCGTCGAAGGAGCCGACGCGCTGGATCGCGCGGCGGGCCTCGTTGCCGGGCGAGCTGATCGCCCAGTCGCGCGAGGTGTAGATGGCGGCAATCTTCTCTATCCTGAGCGGCTGGCCCTGCTCGCAGTCGAAGCTCAGGCGTTCCTCGATGTAGCCGGACCGTTGCTCCGTCTGGCGCTCGACCTCGAGCGGTACGTCGTCCTTGAAGACCCGGGTCCGCGCCGCCTGCGCCATCTCGATGCGCGACTGAACCGTCTGGACGAGGAGGTAGATCCCCTCGCCGTCGGAGGGTGCGGCGTCGAGCGGCTCGAGATGCTGGCTGTTCAACTGGCGATAGCGGGCTACGCCGTCGTTCTTGACTGTTCCATCGAGCGCCGATCGCAGCTCGATGCGGCCTGACCAGTTCTCCGGTGTGAGCGTCCACTCGATGGCCGCCAGGTGCATGTCGGCCATGTGAACGATGCGGCGGCTGCGCAGGGAAGTCTCTCGGCCCTCGGCATCGCGGAAGCGACCGATGCGCTCCATCATGCCGGCCTGCAGATCCAGTTCCTGGCGGTACTCAAGCATCTCGACCGACTCGGCGGCGAACCAGTCGCCGCCCTCGGGCCGGAAGGTGAGGCATAGCCAGTTGGGCCAGTTGACGAGATCTTCGTTCTCGATGACGCGGCCGGCGATCCTGGTCTCCAGTCGGTTGTAGCCGCCGGCGAGATAGGTGCCGGGGTAGTGGGATGCACCGGCGTTAACCAACTCCATAGCGCCGCGAGTCGCGATGTACCCGTTGCCCAGCGTGGTCAGCGCCTCACGCAGCGGTTCACGCTCGGGATCCCAACCTTCGTAGACCAGCTTCCAACGCTCCATGGTCACTCGTCTCCGATCAAGCCCACCAACTGACCGAGGAACTGTTCCACCTCCGGCGTGTCCCGCAGACTGTAGCTCGCGTTGGTCTTGTATGACGGGTTGCCGACGATTACGCCTATTCCACGCTCTAACAGAGCCGCGAACGCGTCCTCGTCGGTCACATCGTCCCCCAGATAAAAGGGCAACACATCGTCGCCGTCGAGGTCGAGCGCCTCGAGCAGCCAGAAGACGGCGCGCCCCTTGTCCCAGTCGATGTCGGGGCGCAGCTCGTAGACTTTCTTTCCGTGTGACAGCCGCAGTCGCTCGTGGCGGGCGAGGACTTCACGCACCGCCTGCTCCACACGCGGCACGTCCTGATCGGCGACATTGCGGTAGTGGTTGGCGATGGCGAAGCGCTTGCGCTCGACCCGTGCGCCGGCGATCGGGTCGATTCGCTCGTGAAGCTCCCGCTCGGCCACGGCGAGATCCGGGAGCCGCTCCTTGCCGCCCTCGTACTCCATGCGCAGGCCCGGTCCTTTGATGTCGAAGCCGTGGCTGCCGGCAAAGATCAGTCCGTCGAGCGCGACGAGCGGCTCGACGTCCGCCCGGTCGCGCCCGCTGACGATGGCGACCGTGCAGAGCTTGGCCAGCTCTCTGAGCACGTTCCGCATCGAGGGCGAGAGGATCGCGTCCTCGGGCTGCGAGACGATGGGAGTGAGCGTCCCGTCGTAGTCGAGGAACAGGGCCGGGCGCTTGCCCTTCAAGCTTGTCGCGATCTGGTCACGTGAATCGAGCGCCGAGGGCAGCTCGCTCGCCAGACGGTCACCTTCCGGATGGCCTTCGATCATAGCGTCAGCTCCCTGTCGGCACGTCCCTGAGATCGCTCACCACCGTGTCGGCCCCGTTCGCCAGCAGGGCATCACGCGCGCCGATTCGGTCGACGCCGATCACCCACCCGAACTCGCCGGCGCGTCCTGCCTGGACACCGGACACCGCATCCTCGAACACGACCGCGCGCGCCGGCTGGACATCCAATAGCTCGGCCGCCTTCAGAAAGATGTCGGGCGCCGGCTTGCCCTCGAGGCCGAGGCGAGCCGACTCGACGCCATCGACTCGGACGTCGAAGAGCTGTTCGAGCCCGGCGGCCTGCAGCACGGCGGCGCAATTCTTGCTCGACGAGACGATGGCGGTCTTGAGACCCATATCTCTCCAGGCGCGGATCCGTTCTACCGTATCGTCGAAGATCTCTACCCCGCCTTCACGGAGCATCTCGTTGTAGAGCACGTTCTTGCGATTACCGAGCCCGCAGACGGACTCGACGTCCGGCCCGTCACTGGGGTCGCCCTCGGGCAACTCGATACCTCGCGAGGCGAGGAAGTCACGCACGCCGTCGTAGCGGGGCTTGCCGTCAACGTGCTGTGGGTAGTCAGTCTCGATATCGAAGGGCGCCTGCGATCCGCCGTTGCCCCACTTCCAGCGCGCGAGGAACTCGTCGAACATTTGTTTCCACGCCCGGGCATGCAGGCTGGCGGTGCGGGTCACCACACCGTCAAGGTCGAAGATCAAGGCGTCGAATTCCGCTCTGCTGACCGTCCTGTCGTCCATCTCCTGCCGTCCCGTGGTTCGGCCCGGGACTTCCCGCCGCAGTAGCAGTACCACGGAGCACCACGGCCGCTCGGGGCTGAGTGTCGAATAGGGGGGCAAATTACGACTTTGGCCCCGGTCCGCTAGGTCTTGCCGGACGCGCGACCGCCGGGCCTCCCCGCCGCCCGCGTCTTGTATGCAAAACTCGTACTCAAAAAGCCCGAGCTGACCCGGCCCCGCGATCAGCCGGGCGTGAAGCGATCGAGAAAGGCGCGCTCGTCCTGCGTCAGGCTCGCCACGCCGGAGGCCTCGATCTTGT
The DNA here is from genome assembly GCA_050050535.1 of Gemmatimonadales bacterium. Classification (GTDB taxonomy): domain Bacteria; phylum Gemmatimonadota; class Gemmatimonadetes; order Palauibacterales; family KS3-K002. The sequence goes on from JASFTY010000193.1 coordinate 4,795, forward strand.
CCATGACCCGATCGAGCTCGTCGCGGTTGACCGGGTGCATGTCCTCGCGGCGGATCCGCTGCCAGCGCTTGAGGTCCGCCGAATCGCCGCCGGGCGTGCGGCGCACCGGCGCCTCCACCTTCCGCTTGAACTGCCGGGCCGGCGAGCGGTACTCCATCCACTTGAGATAGAGGAAGCCGCCGAGGAAACCGCCCAGGTGCGCGAAGTGGGCTATCCCGCCGGCCGCGCCGCCGAAGCCGAACCAGAGCGAGGCTGCGGTCATCAGCCCGACGAAGACCCGCGCCTCGATCGGGAGGATCGCCCAGATGTAGATCCGGTCCCGGGGCCAGAAGTAGGCGAACCCGAGCATGACTCCGAAAACGGCGCCCGACGCCCCGACGACCGCCGCGTGAGGCGTAGTGAGCGAAGCCAATGCGCCGACGACGCCCGCGGTCAGGTAGAGCCCCAGAAAATGCCCGGCTCCGAGCCGCGCCTCCAGCCGGGGACCGAAGAAGAACAGCGCCAGCATGTTGAAGAACAGGTGCCCGAACCCGCCGTGCAGGAACATGTAGGTGACGAGCGTCCACGGGCGATAGGGGATCGCAATCGGTACCAGCATCAGCGCCTGGAAGAGCTGGTTCGGGGGGTAGGTGATGAAGAACATCACCACGTTGGCGACTATGAGGCCGGTTGCCCTGCGAGTCATGCGTCGAGCGTTCTCATTGTTGGATTCCCGGGCCGCAATATATCCCCGAGCCTCGCCAGCGGCGAGGACCCGCCGCGGCTCGGCGCCGATGCGGGCCGACCTCCGCACCGGTTCACCATGCATTTACGGCTTCGCTCCCGCAAACGTTTCGCGCTTGCCCCGTACACCCCGACGACGCCTATTGCAAGGTTCCGGCGCACGCGCCTGCTAAAGCGGAGACAAGTCATGAAAGATCTGACCCAGCGGACCGCCGTTATCACCGGTGCATCACGCGGCATCGGGCCCTATGTCGCCAGGGCGCTGGCGGCCGAGAAGATGAACCTGGTCCTGGCGGCCCGTTCCACGGAGGGCCTGGAGCGCGTCGGCGGCGAACTTCGGGGGCGCGGCGTCGAGGCCATAGTGGTGCCGACCGACGTCACAGATCGCAAGGCGCTGGAGGCCCTGGTCGCCGAAACGAACGCTAAGTTCGGCGCCACCGACGTCCTGGTCAACAACGCCGGCGCCCTCACGATCTTCCCCTACGATCGAATCGGCATCGAGGACGTTGAGCGGACTGTGCGTCTTAACCTCACCTCTGCAATGATCCTCGCAAGGCTGGTCCTGCCCGGGATGGTCGAGCGGGGCCGCGGTCATGTCGTCAACATGTCATCGATAGCCGGGATCTGGGGACCGCCGTTCGATGCGGTGTACGGCGCCACGAAGGCCGGCCTCATCGGCTTCACCCGATCGCTCAGACAAGAATACCGCGGCACCGGTATCAGCGCGTCGGTGATCTGCCCCGGCTACGTCGAGGAGGCCGGCATGTATCACGACGGCCGGCAGGCGACCGGGGCGACGGCGTCGCCGCTGGCGGGGCGGACCACGCCACGCGCCGTCGCCCGCGCCGTAGTCAAGGCGATCAAGAGCGATCGGCCGCAGATTATCGTCAACTCGCCGCCGCTCGGACCGCTGGCCGTTCTCTCGGCGCTCAGTCCGCGTCTCGGCGAGTGGGTCGTGCGCAGCGCCAACGGCTTCACACCCTTCATCGAGGGCGCCGAGGCGAACCTGCGGGCCGGTGGCGGCCTGACGGGCCTGGGACAGAGCCGTAGGTGACCGGCCGAGAGCCGGCCCGATTACCTCTCGACGGTGATGCCCTTCCAGAAAGCGACGTGACCCTTGATGTGGCTCGCCTCGTCCGACGGCTCGGGGTAGTACCAGGCCGCGTCGCGATTGGTCTGGCCGTCGACGACGATATCGAAGTAGCTCGCCTCCCCTTTCCAGGGACATGTCGTCGAGTGATCGCTCTCGCGGAAGTATTCGCGGTTGAGCGATTGCGGGGGAAAGTAGACGTTGCCCTCCAAGAACTCGTACGTATCACTCTCGGCCAGCACTATGCCGTTCCATCTCGCGATAGCCATCAGGGAATCTCCGAAGTCATGAGTCCAGGGTTCCAGTTAGCCGAAGAGCTCGTTCTCGAGCGGCCGCGCTCCACCGAGTGGCAGGCTCCAAAGCTCGTCGCCGCGCGCTTCGGCGCCTTCTCCTATACCTTCACCCGCGTGCGGACGGTCGACAAACCGCCGTCGACTGCGAGGACCTGCCCCGTCACCCAGCTCGCGCCAGGATCGAGGAGGAAGGCGACAGCTGACGCGACATCGTCCGGCTCGCCGAGCCGGCCCAGCGCATGCATCGCCACCGACGCCCGCTCGGCCGCCTCGACGCTCGTGATCATCTCGGTCTGCGGCGTGCGAACGAGGCCCGGTGCCACCGCGTTAACTCGAATCCCGGAACGCGCATAGGTCGACGCGGCCGAGATCACCAGACCGTTGATACCGGCCTTGGCCGCGGCGATCGCCTCGTGATTCACCAACCCGACGCCCGCAGCGGCGGACGAGATCAAGACAATCGATCCGCCACCCCCCCTCATCGCCTGCACGCCCGCCCGCACAGCGGCAAACGCCGAACCCAGATTAAGCGACAG
>JASFTY010000194.1:0-7423 GCA_050050535.1 Gemmatimonadales bacterium
ATTGCAGTTACTCCGGGGTTCAGGGTTCGACCGCCGTCAGCGACCGCCGCCCATCTGCTGCTTCGCTTCCGGCGTCAGTTCCCAGAGAACGTTGATGATGACCCAGCTGTTGTCAAATTTCGCCAGGTGCAGATAGTCGATCCAGTCTCTTGCAACGACCTTGACGCTGGCCACATTCTCATAAATGTCGAGGATCGTGAGATCTCGGCGACGCTCGGCTTCCGGCGTCCGCGTTCCGTAGCCGGCGCCCGTAGCCGCCACCAGCTGCTGGGCCGTCATGTGGTTGAGGGTACTCGAGCCGCTGGCCGGGTCCGTTGAGACCATACGCTTTGCCAGCTCGGGATGGAGTGCCCGTTCCATGCGCTCCGCGTTCCCCTCGTACCAACCCTCGATGTAGTCGAGTGCGGTCCGGGTGATCGCCGCCGAGTCGGCTGGGCTCTGGGCGCGCAGAACGCCCGGCACGATGGGGAATAGTGCCAGCAGCACGACGAGTCGCTTGGTCATTCTCATGCTCCTTTGCGGTTCTGGGTCGAGTTTACCCAGACTACGAGTGTCGTATCCGGCGTGTTTCGGGGCGCCGTCGGTGGGGATCTGTGGCCTTTGGAGAGACCGGGCTTTATGGTAGACCAGGGCCTGACGAACTCGGGTCCGACGATCGGGAACGGAGGCTATGCAGACACAGCGCTTGACTTTCCGAGGTGCGACCGGTGACGCCCTATCGGCCAGGCTCGAGCTTCCGGTCGACGAGAGACCTGTCGCCTACGCGCTATTCGCCCACTGCTTCACATGTTCGAAGCACTTCAAGGCGGTGGTCCACATTAGTCGGGCGCTGGCCCGGGCTCGGATCGGCGTGCTGCGATTCGACTTCACGGGGCTGGGCGAGAGCGAGGGCGATTTCTCGGATACGACGTTCTCCTCGAACGTCGAGGATCTGATCGCCGCCGCTGAATACATGGGGCGCGAGCTGGCGGCGCCGGCGATCCTGATCGGGCACTCGCTGGGTGGGGCGGCGGTTCTGCAGGCGGCTCACCACATTCCCGCCTGCCGGGCGGTCGTGACCATCGCCGCGCCGGCAGAGCCGCAGCACGTGATGCGGCATCTGAAGAGCTCGATCGAGCAAATCCAGGAGCGCGGCTCGGCCGAGGTCACGCTGGCCGGTCGCACCTTCACCATAAAGAAGAAATTCCTCGACGACCTCGACCGACAGAACATGGCGGAGGTCATAAGGACTCTCGACCGGGCTCTGCTCATCTTCCACTCGCCGGCGGACGCCATCGTCGGCGCCGAGAACGCGGCCAGGATCTACGAGACCGCCAGAGAACCGAAGAGCTATGTCTCACTCGAGGAAGCCGACCACCTGCTGTCCCGCTCGGAGGACTCCGAGTATGTCGGCGCCGTCATTGCGGCCTGGGCCACACGCTACCTCGGAGTGCCGGCGGAGCCGGAACCGGAGAAGCCGGCGCCGCGCGGCCAGGTCGTCGTCCGCACGGGCGAGGCCCGGTACCACACCGAGATCCTGATTGGCAAGCATTCACTGGTAGCGGATGAGCCTGAGAGCGTGGGCGGTACCGACACGGGCCCGTCGCCCACGGGTCTGTTGATGGCGGCGCTCGGTGCCTGTACGACGATCACCCTGCGGATGTACGCGGATCGCAAAGAGTGGCCGCTAGAGGAGATCGGTGTTCGACTGGAGCATCGGAAGCTGAAAGGAGCCGAGCCGCAGACCGCCGAGATCAGTCAAACGCTGGACCTTGCCGGACCTCTCAGCACCGAGCAGCGCCGACGTCTGCTGGAGATCGGAGGCCGCTGTCCCGTACACAGGGCGCTGCAGTCGGGGGTGGTGATGCCCATGTCTCTGGAGGGTGACGGCGACGGCTGATGTCGGCCCTAAACGTCGCGTCGAAGCTGGTCTCTATCCCTTGCGGGCCCGTGCTAGCTCGATCTCGGGAAGCACGCGCTCGACCTCCGACCGCCGCGGCTCCAGCCAGCCTGGGAGCTTCAGGTGCAGGCCAAGCTCGTCAGCTGTCTCGTCGATCAGGAAGCCGGGCCCGTCGGTGGCGATCTCGAAGAGTACGCCGCCGGGCTCACGGAAGTAGATCGAGCGGAAATAGCCGCGGTCGAGAATCCGTGTCACGTCGAGGCCCAGCGTCGCCAGGCGGCGACGCCAGGCCGCTTGCCCCTCGGCGTCGGGAGTCCGCCAGGCCACATGGTGTACGGTTCCCACAGCCACCAGTCCCGGCGTCGGATCGCTCTCGCACAGCAGATCGAGGCGCGTCCCCGATCGGCCATCTCCGATCACGTAGCGCAGCCGGTCTCCCGACTCGCCGACCAGGCGAAAGCCGAGCTCGTCGAGAAGTTCCTGCATCGGCTCACACCGGCGCCCACTGACCGTCACCGAGTCACACCCTCGGATCGCGTACCGCGGCTCGACCGGGCTGCTCGGCCAGGGGGCTCGGTCATCATCATCCGGGCGGCCGACGAGCTCGATCGCTAACCCGTCCGGGTCATTGATGGCGATGAAAGTCTCCTCGAAACGATCCTCGGGATCGCGGACATCGACCCCGAGGGCCGCCAGTCGTGCGGTCCAGTATGCGATGGCGGTCTCCGGGATCGAAAGCGCCGTGGCGGTGACCTGCCCCGTCCCGATCCGGCCACGGCGCGCACCCAGCCAGGGAAAGAATGTCAGCAAAGTGCCCGGTTCACCTCGCTCATTTCCGAAGTAGAAATGGTACGTGCCCGGATCGTCGAAGTTCACCGTACGCTTCACGAGGCGCAGGCCCAGCACCTCGGAGTAGAAATCGAGCGTCCTCTGCGGGTCGCCTGTAATCGCCGTCACATGGTGGATGCCGGTCAGTTGCTGCTCCATGTCTCTCTCAATGCTGCCGCTCGATACAACCCGTCGGCCGACTGCAGGATCTTCGCCTTCAGGCGCGACGGGTAGTCGGGACGCTGCTCCAGAAACCCGCGAACCAGTGCGGCGGCGCTTTCGGAGCCATGCCCTCCCAGCGTCGTGTCGAGCCAACGTTTAGGAAAGAAGATGTCGCCCGTCGCCTGGATCTCTTCCAGCAACTCCAAGCTGGGCAGGATGTACTTCTCCGAACTCGCCGCTCGCAGAGGATGGTGCAGATATCGTAAACCTTCGAGCACCCACGGCTCGTGCTCTCGGTTGGCCGCATGTCCCAGACTCTCGAAGAAGCGGTCGCGAACTTCGGGGTCGGCGGACAGCGCCGGCCTGATGAACTCGAACTCGTCCTTCCGATCCGGGTTCTCTATTCGCCTCGCCTGTTCGTCCAGGATTCGTTCCCAACCGTGCACCTCGCGCACGGCGAGCTCCAAAGCGAGACGCGTGTAATCACTCTCGGACAGGTTCAGGCCGGGTATCCCCGCCTGCTCGTGCCAGATCTGCTCTAGCCGTTGCAGCGCCCGGTCCGTCAGCGCGACAGACCGGAACGCGTTGAAATAGGTGGCCTTGTCGCTGGGCGTAGCTGCCTGCTGCGCCAGGTCCCACAGGGTGTTCGCGAGCCGGACGGCGCGCTGCTGGCGGTCGCCCTCGCCGAGGTACCGCCAGTAGGCGGTTCTGAGGTAGGCGAGAACTCGCTCGGCCAACAGGGCGTCGGATTCGCGGTCGAGCGCAGCGATCGCCAAGTCGGCGATCCGCGTGGGTGCTACCCGCCCCTCCAACATCGCCTCCCAGAGCGACAGCCAGACTATTCCTCGGGTCAGGGGATCGGGAATCGATGTAGCATTCTCTAGCAGGTATTCGAGGCTGGTGGTGTCCAGCTCGAACAGACCATAGGCCACTCCGCGGCCGTTCGGCAGGATGTAGTCCGGGGACGGCAGGCCTTCCACCTCTGCGACGGTCAGCGAGGCGCGGTCGAGCTGCACCGGCACGAGGCGGACCGAGTCCGCGTATGCCAGCATGATGTCGAGACGTTGGCTCCAGAGACGGTCCTGGCCGGCAGGATCTGACTGTCTGAGCTCCAGGGCGGCGAGAGTGCCGTCGGCACGGAAACTGGGGGTAACGGCGATTGTCGGCCGTCGCGGCTCCTCGACCCAACTTCGGCTCCAGGCCTTGAGGTCGTGCTCACTGCGTGCATCGAGGACGGCGATGAGATCGAGCCAGCCCGCGTTGCCGAAGCCCCACGTCGTGAGGTACTCGCGCACTCCATCCCGAAGAACGTCCGCGCCGATCAGCTCTTCCAGCTGTTTCATCACGATCGGTGCCTTCTGATAGATGATCGCGCCGTAGAGCGTTCCGGCCTCGCGCAGGTTGTCGAGTTCCTGGCGGATCGGGTTGGCGCCCGCCGTTCGGTCGACCTCGTAGGCGGCGGGATAGTGGGCTAGCAGGAAGCGGAGGTCGTGGTTGAGGTCCGGGAAAGAGGGGTTGACGATCTTGGCGGCCATGAAGTTGGCGAAGACCTCTTTCATCCAGACGTCATCGAACCACTCCATCGTGACGAGATCGCCGAACCACATATGAGCGGTCTCGTGTGCGATGAGGCTCGCTCGCCCGAGCATGTCGCTTTGGGTCGCCGACTCATCGAGCATTAGCCTGCTAGCCCGGTATAGTATCGCACCGGGATGCTCCATGCCGCCGTACTGGAAGGCCGGGATCGCGACGAAATCGAACTTCTCGAACGGATACCGGATCCCCGTGTAGTCCTCCAGCCAGTCGAGTGCCGTCGCGTGCAGCTCGAAGATCGCGTCCGTGTTGCGCGCGACCTTCAGGCTGTCCGTCTCCCGGTGGTACATCTGCATCACTCGACCGCCGCTCTCGCGCCTAACGACCTCGAACTCACCGGCCACGAACGAGAAGAGGTAGGTGCTGATCGGCTGCGTCTCAGCGAAGCGAAAGACCCCGCGTTCGCCGCTGGTTTCAGAAGCGAGAAGCCTGCTGTTCGCAACCGCTTGCCAGCCGGCCGGCAGATCGAGGGTCAGCCGAAAGCGAGCTTTCAAATTCGGTTGATCGAAACAAGGTATGGCGAACCGTGCTCGATCGGGCACGAAGAGCGTGTAGAGGAACTCGCGATTGCGGTTCAGCGAGGCATCGCCGGCCAAGAACTCGATCTCGACCGAGTTGTCGCCGACAGAAAGGGCCTCCGCCGGGATCACGATGTGGTCGTTGAGTACGTCGAAGTCAGTGGACGCGACATTCGTGCGGACGGAGAGGACGCTTTCCCACGGCTCGGCGAAATCGACGACCAGCGGCGTGCCTGCGCTAGCGACCTTGAAGTCGAGGTTCACGCGTCCCTCGATGCGCTGCCCCAGTGAATCTGGGACCGTCAGCTCCAAGTCGTAGCGCAGATCGCTGAGCAGGGCGGCCCTCCGTTGGGCGAGCGCTCGCGCGACACCCGGTTCGGTCTCGAGGTCTACCTCCCCCCGACAGTTTGCTGCCAGCATGAGGAGGATACCGAAAGCGAAGGGCCTCTTGAGCGCCTCTACCGTCATCTCGGCGGTACCAGCCAGCAGCTCACTGCTCTGGAGCGACGAGTGTGTTGATGTATCCCGCCACGGCGTCGATGTTGCGGTAGCCGAGGCCGTGAAGCCCCCAGTTGGGCATGCCGCCCTCGAGACCCGCGAAGATCCTGTGCCGCAGTGAATCGACCTCGTATGCGTAGGCCCACTCGGGGGCCAGGAAAGACGGAACCTCGAGGCCCAGCTGCTGTGCCCCCTCACCGTCGCCGCGACCTTCGGCGCCGTGACATTTCTCGCAGCTTGCCCGCCAGACTATGGCGCCGCGCTGAATGCGCGCATCCGTGTTCTCCCAGGTCACCGTATCGTACACCGTGGCGTCGAAAGCCTCCTCCGCCATCCTCACCGAGTCGGCGCGCGCGGCCCTTATTCTGGCCTCCCTATCAGCAGCACTCTCGCCGCCGCAGGCGGCAAAGGCGAAGAGCGTCAGACACGGGAGCGTCAGGGCCAGTATCCCACGCATGGCTGTCCCCCTATTCGCTTGGGTGGTCCGCAGTGTAGCCGCTCACGGAGAGTGCCAGATCTGTGCCATCGAAAGCGTGGCCGCAGCCGGCTGTCGTGAAGCGCCTCCGGGCTGAGCGGCCACCTCGAAGCGTGACCTTCCACGCCGCAGGGCGAACCGGCACCGTGCCCGGCTTTCGACGCTGATCTGGTGATTTCCGTAGATACCGAAAGATAGGGCAAACGCCGGCGGGGCAAAATCCCTGCCCCAGGCCTCTTGGCAGATTTGCGTCTTTTGCGGCATCGCCGCAGGTGGCCTAGATTTCGGCCATTGGCTGGTGGGGCTGGGAGCGCGCCGCCGGCCGTGTCCCGGACCCCGCAAGGCGAGGAGGGCATGAAGGAGGCGGCAAGAGAGAAGCGGGCAGAGAAGCCTCTCGACACGGGCGGCCCGCCCTGTGGCGAAGCGCAGGCCGACGGAGTGCCCTGTGAGGAGCTGGAGCGCGACTGCGAGGATTGCGGGCGGGCGGAGGCCGAAGCCCGGGCTGTCTACAAGGCTCGGGGAGGCGGCGGAGCTTGATCAGGGAGTCCGTTACTTCACCGTTCCGCTAGTCAGGGGGAGCGCGAAAGCGACGAGATAGTCGCCCAGCGTCGTCTCGAGGCCGGCGTGTCCACCGGCAGCGATCACTACATACTGCTTGCCGTCAGGGCTGATCCTGTAAGTCATCGGGGTTGCCTGTCCGCCGGCCGGTAGCCTCCCCTTCCAGAGTTCTTCTCCCGTCTCGACGTCGAAGGCGCGCAGGTAGTCGTCCATGGCCGCGCCGATGAACACGAGGCCGGCGGCTGTGACGATCGGGCCGCCCAGGTTCGGCGTGCCCCACTGGATGGGCATGGGGACGGGCGCGATGTCGCGTATCGTCCCGAGCGGGACGTCCCAACGCACGGAACCCTGGTCGAGGTCGATGCCGACGAGCTTGCCCCAGGGGGGCGGTGTGCACGGTATGTCCCAGGGGGACACCAAGGCGCCCTCCCGGTTCATCCCATAGGGTGTTCCCTGCTGGGCCGTGAAGTCGCCCTCGGCGTCCGGTGCCCGCCGGGCTTCATCGTACTCGGCGCGCGGGATCAGACGGACCCAGCTGGCGAAGCGGTTCAGGTTCACGATCAGAAGCCGGCGCTCGGGGTCCACCGCGGCGCCGCCCCAGTTGGCTCCGCCGATCATGCTGGGGTACTCGAGAGTCCCCTCGAGGCTCGGCGGCGTGAAGATGCCCTCGTATCTGAGCTCCATCATCTTGTCCCGACACCTGCCTCTGTCCCAGGGTGTTAGGCCCCAGGCGGAATCGGGCGTCATGATCTCGGGGAGGAGTGGCGGCGGCGCCAGGGGGAACGGTTGGGTCGGCCAGCTCCGCTCGCCCTCAATGGAACTCACGGGAACCGGGCGCTCCTCCAACGGGAACAGCGGTTCGCCGGTGTCGCGATGGAGGATGAAGATGTGCCCCATCTTCGTGGCCTGGAT
>JASFTY010000195.1:0-7380 GCA_050050535.1 Gemmatimonadales bacterium
CCGCGGGCTGGAACATTCGCTGTGCATCTTCCGCGAGACCTGCGGGGATGTCCCCGTGCTCGAGCACAACGGCGACCTGTACTCGTGCGATCACTTCGTTGATCGGGAACACCTGCTGGGCAATATGCGGGAGACCCGACTCGCCGAGCTGCTGGAGGGCCCGGCGCAACTGCAGTTCGGGAGCAGCAAGCGAGACTCGCTACCGCGCTTCTGCCTGGAATGTGACGTGCGGGCGATGTGCAATGGCGGCTGTCCGAAGGACCGGTTCGTCCGGACACCGGACGGTGAGGAAGGGCTGAACTACCTCTGTGCCGGCTACAAGAAGTTCTTCACCCACAGTCGCCCGACCTTCGAGAGGCTCGTCCCGCTGTGGAAGGCCGGCGCATCTGCCGAGGAGCTCATGCGAGCTGCGCGCGGTGGCGGTAGTAAGACCACCGTCCGGGCGGGTCGCAACGATCCGTGTCCCTGCGGCAGCGGGCGGAAATACAAGCACTGCTGTCTCGGCAAGTGACGGGGCCGCGCCGGAGCGCGGCCCTGTCTGCCGGCGCGTAAGTCTGCCTCAGGAAGCGAGGTGTCGCTTGAGGAAGGCGATCGTTCGACTCCAGGCGAGATCGGCCGCCTCCTTGTTGTAGCGCGCGGGGTTCGTGTCGTTGTTGAAGGCGTGAGCCGCACCTTCGTACATGTACAGCTCGTACGTCTTGTCGTTCGCCTCGAGCGCGGCCTCGTAGTCGGCGATCCCGGCGTTGATGCGCTCGTCCAGCCCGGCATAGTGAAGGCACAGCGCCGCCGTGATGTTGGGTACGTCCTCAGCCGCCAGCTGGCGGCCGTAGTACGGGACACTCGCGGCCAGCGATGTGCCCGCCGCGGCGAGCAGGTTCGCATAGCCGCCACCCCAGCAGAAGCCCACGGCTCCGACCTTGCCGGTCGATTCCGGGTGGCCTGCCAGGAACGGCACGGCGGCGGCGAGCCGGGCCACGGTCTCCTCCTGGGTCAGGCCGCGCAGCATCTGCCGCGCTCTATTCTCGTCGGCGGGCGTGCCGCCAAGCGGTGACAGCATGTCGGGCGCCAGAGCGAGGAATCCCTCGAGTGCCATACGGCGGGCGACGTCCTGGATGTGAGGGTTGAGTCCGCGATTCTCGTGGATCACGATGACGCCCGGGCGCCGCTCGCCGCCCTTGAGCCTGGCGAGGTAGCCGGTGACCCGAGTGCCGTCGGCATCCCATTCGGCCTCCGAGATGTCCAGGCGCTCGTCGTCCTGCGCGACGATCTGGCCGGCGTAGTCGCTTCCGAGCAACGGCAGCGCGGCGAACGCGGCGGAAGAGCCGCCGACCAGTCGGGCCAGGCGGTCGAGGAACGCTCGTCGGCTCAGCTCGCCGTGAGCGAATTCTTCGTATAGACCGATGATCTCCCGGTCCAGCGGCTGGTCCATGTGAGTCCTCCCACTTCCTAGGGGTCCCGGGTGAGAAAGGTAAGTGCTTATCGAGTCTGGCGCAGCATGACGTCCGCCTGTATTGAATAGCCTGGTCTACACGAGCTCCCCGGCTGGACTTACGGGACCGGGCACGGGGGGCTCCGGTCACGGCGAAGCGCTGACCTGAGAGGGATCTGATATGGAGAAAGCGAACGGCTCCGGGAAAGTCGTTCCGTCCCACCTCATTCTCCCGTTCATTCTGATCACTCTGCTGTTCCCGCTGTGGGGGTTCGCGAACGACGTCACCAACCCCATGGTGAAGGCGTTCTCCCGGATCCTGCAGATGAGCAATTTCCAGGGATCGCTGGTGCAGTTCGCCTTCTATGGCGGCTACTTCGCCATGGCCTTTCCGGCCGCCCTCTTCATCAAGCGCTACTCGTACAAGGCCGGGGTGCTGGTCGGGCTGGGGCTCTACGCCATCGGAGCGCTGCTCTTCATCCCGGGCAGCATGATGATGGTGTTCTGGCCGTTCCTCGTGGCCTACTTCATCCTCACCTGCGGACTTTCTTTCCTCGAGACCAGCGCCAACCCCTACATCCTGGCGATGGGCCCCGAGAAGACCGCCACTCGACGATTAAACCTGGCCCAATCCTTCAACCCCATGGGCTCGCTGCTGGGGATGTTCGTCGCTCAGCAGTTCATCCTGGCTCGGTTGGATCCGGCGACGGCGGCGGAGCGGGGCGCGATGGCTGCGGACGAGCTGGCCGCCCTCACCTCGCAGGACCTCGCTGTGGTGCGTGCCCCTTATCTCGGCATCGCCTTCGTCATCGTGGTCGTGTTCGCCGCCATCGCCGTCACACGGATGCCGACGCACGGGGAGGAAGACCGGTCACTCAACGTGCGGCCCACGCTCCGGCGCCTCCTCGGTAACAGCCGCTACGTGGGCGGGGTCGTGGCTCAGTTCTTCTACGTGGGCGCCCAGATCATGTGCTGGACCTTCATCATCCACTACGCGACGATGGAGTTGGGTCTCAGCGAGGTCACGGCCCAAGGCTACAACATCGTCGCGATGGTCATCTTCGTGACCAGCCGCTTCATCTGCACCTTCCTGTTGAAGTACGTGAGTCCCGGCCGCCTGCTGCTGGCCTTGGCCGTAGGAGGTGGGGCCTTGACCCTCGGCACAATCGTCATCCCGGGCATGCTGGGGCTCTATTGCCTGGTGGGGATCTCGGCGTGCATGTCGCTGATGTTCCCGACCATCTACGGAATAGCGCTCCGTGGTGTCGGAGAAGATGCGAAGCTCGGCGCCGCCGGCCTGATCATGGCGATTCTCGGCGGGTCCGTCATGCCGCCGGCCCAGGGCGCCATCATCGACCTCGAGACCGTCGGTTTCGCCGGCCTCTCGGTTCCAGCGGTCCGCGCCTCTTTTGTGCTCGTGGTGATCTGCTTCGTGGTGATCGCCCACTACGGGTGGCGGACGTCGGAGGGTGAGAAGAGATGGTAGACCAGCACTCGGTACGCGAGGCCAGCGAGCAGGACATCGACAGGGTTGTCGAGCTATGGGCTGAGCACTTGGACTTCCACGCGCGGTTCGATCCCCGCTTCCGAAGACGAGAAGGTTCAGAAGATGGGTTCGCTGATCACCTGCGTAGTCGTCTGGGGGATGTGGACTTCCTGCTCTTGGTCGCAGAGATCGATGGCGAAGTAGAGGGATTTCTGCACGGCGAGCTGTCCGATTACCCGCCTTGCTTCGCTGACAGATCGCACGGCCTGATCTACGATCTGGCGGTATCGCCGCGCCGGCAACGCGCCGGCCTGGGCACCGCCCTGCTCGAGAACGGGATGGCCTGGTTCTCCGCCAAGGGTGTGCCGACGGTAGAAGGGCGCGTCCTCATGTCGAACCCGGTGGCGATGGCGTTCTGGCGGAAGAGCGGATTCGAGCCCTACGTGCAGACGTTCCGCACACCTACGAAGTGAGAGAACTGAGTCCGTGTCATCCCGGCCCACGCGCCTTCCAGGCGGTCAGAATCTCAGCTTCGCGTTCCGGCGTAATCACCATGGGGGGATTGGCGCGCTGCTCGTCGGTGACTGCGTCGGAGTAGTACCACTCCAACGTCTCCATCGCAGTGAGCGCGACAGGACGGAACGTCAGCCCGGCCGCCTTCGCCCTCGCATTGCTGATCCGCTGCGAGCCCAGGTTGTCGCCCACCGGCAGGACCCACGGGATCGCGTAGGTGATCTCGTGCTCGATGAGGAAGTCGTAGTCGTCGATCCACGCCCAGGTCGGCTCGGAGGATGTGGCGGCTCGCATACCGTGGACGAACTCCTGCATCGTCATCGGTGATGCGGGGCCGGTAGCGTTGAACACGCCGTGCACCTCGTTCTCGAGCAGGTGGATGATCCACTCGGTCAGGTCGCGAACGTCGATCTGCTGCACGAGGTCGGTCTTCTTGCCGGGGACCACGACCTCTCCTCCTCTCGCGAGTCGGTCGGGCCAGTAGGTGCCCCGGTGGGTCCAGTCCAGCGGCCCGACGATGTAGCCGGGGCGCACGATGCAAGTGCGCTCGCCGAAAGCCTTGCGGGCCTCGATCTCGGATAGGGCCTTCATCACGCCGTACCAGGACTCGATGTTCTCTCCGTCGGACTCGTCTTCCAGGACCAGCTCCGTGTCTTCCTCGATTTCGGTGGTCAAGTACGGGTAATAGACACCAGTGGATGAGATGTAGAGGTAGGTTCCCACCGCGTCCTCGAGTAGCTGCGCCGAATCCCGCGTCCACTTCTCGTTCATCCCCGAGGCGTCGATCACGGCGTCCCAGCAGCGGCCGCGCAAACCCTCCAGATTATCCTCCCGGTCGCCGATCAGGTGTTCGACGTGCTCGAAGGCTTCTCGGAACAGCCCCGGCTCCCTCCGGCCACGCGTGAAGATCGTCACGGAGTGGCCACGCTCGAGGGCGTAGCGAACGTGATGAGGTCCCGTGAAGTTCGTGCCGCCCAAGATCAGGATGTCGAGGGAGCGTGATCCTCGTGAACCACTGCGCTGACGGAACTCACCTTCACGCGTGGGCTCCGCCGCCAGGTGATCCGCGAGACCCAAACCGAGGGCTCCGCCGGCGGCGATGCTCGACTTGAGGAACATGCGTCTGCTGACGTTCATGACGTGGCGCCCTCCGCTGGACGGTTGTACGAATGAGGCCGAGCGCTTCGCGCTGGCTGGGACACGGACGGTCCGCACTCCAGCTGATTCTGGGATTCAGCGTGACTCACCACGGACTCACTGCGCTTCCGTCACGCCCGGGGCCGGATAGCGTGCCTGTGCGATTACGCCATCGTCGCTCAGGATCGGCGCGAGCTCGGGATCCCTCAAGACGTCCCAGAGATCTCTTCTGGCTCCGTCGACGACCACATTCCGATCCACCAGGCGGACCCCGTGGCTGAAGGTGACCAGACTGTCTGTGGCGCCAATGAAGAGGGGTTGAATCACCTGACCGGAGGAGCGATGCCACCCGTACAGGGCGATCTCGCCCGGGCGCTCGGCGAGCGTCGAGGTAATGACGACGTCCAGCTTGTGGCCGGCGACCAGGACCCCGAGAGGCGCGTCGTAAAGGTGCCGCTGACCCTTAACGAGGTTATCGTGGCGTGCGAAATAGCGCACCGTCTTCATGGACTCGTCTGGCTGGAGCCGTATCGGGTCGAGTCGCAGATCGGCCGACGCCCAGATGGCATCGACCATCCGGGGTGTGGGCAGAGAGCCGCCAACGAGATCCGCGACGCGCTGTGCGGTCTGGGCGGTCAGTGGAATGAGGAGATAGTCATCGTCGGAGCCCACCGCCAGGTAGTCGGGGGTCACCCAGAAGGTTATTCGGTGTCTGCGGCCGTCGACTTCGCCCCTCACCTCGACCGGTCTTAATTGTCGTAACCAGGTGGGTACGTTGCCCTGGGAGATCTCGGCATGGATCCGCTCCTCTCGTGCTCGAAGCTCGAGGGTGCGAATCTCTCGGGATATCTCGTCGCCGCCCGGAGCCGCGCCCGCGCGCTCAGGAAGGTCGAGCACAGGCGCGGGTTCGGCGGGGCCGCACGCCGTGGAGAGAATCACTGCCCATCGCACGGCCGCGAAGGCATAGCTCATCGGTACGAGCCGCGGGTTCGACCTTGAGGCCACCTGATCACCAGGAAGATAGTCACACTAATGACGGCGTAAGATGAGGCGCGACCGGCTGAGAGGCCAGGAGCGTCAGCGTGCAGGCGGGCTGCTCGCTCTCAGTCGACGTCGTAAGCCGGGACCTCGTAGTGCAACACCTCGGGCTCGAGTTCGAGTAGGTACTTCTCGTCCTCGGGATAGTAGACGGCGACCTCGGGCCGCTCGCCCGCGAATGCCTTCACCGCCTCCAAGGTCTGCCACAGGGAGATTACAAAGAACTCGGCTTCGTCATCGTCGTCGCGGCGCCAGATCATCGAGCCGCGGTTGCCGGGTGTCCGGCGCTGAGTCGCCACCCCTGTCTTCCTCATGTACTCCGTGTACTCATCGGCCTGCTCGATACGCGTACGCCCGCGCCAGACCCGTGCGATCATCTCTCTGCGCCTCCCTTCGTTTCGCCCATTCATTGGGAGAGCCACCTGAGCAGGCGCTCGCGATCAGCCGAGGTGTGACTTAACCTCCGTCATGGCGGTTGGAATGTCCGTGTGCTACCCGGCTATCGCTCGGCATCCTCCTCGTCAGTCGCCGTCAGGTACTCATCGTACCAGTCGATGATCCTCTGGTAGTAGTCCTTCACCATCTCGACGCTCATCGTCGGCATGCCGTGGCCGCCGTCGATGTAGTTCACCCACTCGACCGTCTTTCCCAGCCGGCGCAGCGCGTAGAACATCTCCATCGTGGTCCGGGCCGGGACGTTGTGGTCCTGCTCGCCGGTGATCAGGAGTAGCGGCGTGTCGATCCGGTCGGCGTACATGATCGCCGAGTGCGCGATGTACTTCTGCGGCTGTTCCCACAATGTGGCGCCGATCCGATCCTGGCTCTTCTCGGGTGCGTGGATATTGCGGACGCCGAGCCGCGGGCTGTCCGTATAGAAGCTGACCATGTCCACCTTGCCGGAGATGTTGATCGCCGCCTGGAAGCGGTCGGTCTGTGTGATCAGCAGGTTCGTGGCGTAGCCGCCGTAGCTGGTGCCGTGGACGCCGAGACGGTCGGGATCAGCCAGCCCCATCTCGATGAGCTCGTTCGCGGCCGCGGTCACCCCTTTGACCCATGCCTCGCCAGGATAGCCGGTCTCCAGGTCGACCGACGGATTGACGACCAGGTAGCCGTGGTTGGTGAGAACGTTGGCCGTGCCGTTGAACCGGTCGTCGAAGAACTCCTCGTAGACGATGAAGACCGTTGGATAGGCGGTGCCTGCCTGGTAGTCCGTCGGATAGTAGACGACTCCGTAGAGTGAATCGCCGTCGACGTCCAGGTAGGCAAGCAGCTCGGTGCGGCTGAGCCGTTTCCGCTCGAGGTCCGGGTTCAGAGTCGTAAGCCGCCGGATCCTCCGGAAAGCGGCGTCGGCGGTGTAAAGGTCATAGGGGTGATTTCCGGGAGCTGCGGAAAAGACGAAGGTGCTGCCGTCCTCCGAGAGACCGAAGCTCGAGTAGAGGCGACCGTCCTTCACCAGCTCGGTCATCCGCCGAGACTCGATGTCGTAGCGGAAGAGCCCGCGTTCCCACTGTCTACGCGAGGCGTAGGTCAGGTAGAAGCTCGCGCCGTCGGGACTCCACTCGATGACGCGATGCCGTGGCGCACGCTCGTCGTCCTCGTCCTCGGGAAGGAAGAGGTACGGTTCCCGGCCGTCGGCTTCGATGATCCAGAGCCCCTGCTCGCTCGACGCGACGATCCGCGCGCCGCCGGGACCGACGCTGCTCACCGAATACCTGGGCTGCTCTTCTTCGTCCTCTTCACTGGGCTCGGCCTCCTCGCCCTCTTCTTCTTCCTCTGC
>JASFTY010000196.1:0-7373 GCA_050050535.1 Gemmatimonadales bacterium
ATTCTGCAGAACCTCCAGCTGCTCCGCAGTAACGTTCTCCCGTAGATAGGCGACTACTTCGACGCGACCCTCGATCGCTTGGAGCGCGACCTCGACGTTGTAGGTGACGAGCCCGAAGGTGCCCAGCACGAACAGGCTCAACCCGATGCTCATGGCCGAGAGGACCGCGAGACCGGGCGCGCGCCGGAACGCGGCGATCGCTTCACGCACGCTATGACCCGCCATCGGCCTCGCCCACTTCGCCCGCCGAGTCGTAGACGACCGCCCCATCGGCGAGCTCGATCACCCGGTACTGGGGGTAACGACGCACGAGATCCAGGTTGTGCGTCGCCATCAGGACGGCCGTGCCCGCAGAGTTGATGTCCCGGGTCAACTCGAAGATGCCGCGCGACGCGCGCTCGTCCAGGTTGCCGGTCGGCTCGTCGGCGAGCAGGACGACGGGATCGTGGATCAGGGCACGGGCGAGGGCGATCCGTTGCTGCTCGCCCCCGGATAGCTCGTCGGGATAGGCGCCGGCGCGGGGGGCCAGCCCGACCTGCGCCAGCAGCCGTTGCACCTTCCCCTTGATCTCGCTGCGCCGCGCGCCCGTGACCTCGAGGGCGAAGGCGAGGTTCTCGGCGGCCGTGCGGTCCCGCAGCAGGCGGAAGGTCTGGAACACCATGCCGACGCGGCGCCTGAGCCTCGGGATGTCGCGGCGTTTCATCCGCATGGAAGAGTAGCCGGAGATCCGCACTTCGCCATCCGTCGGCTGCTCGACCATGTGGATGAGACGCAGGACGGTCGTCTTCCCCGCGCCTGAGGGGCCGATGAGAAACGCGAACTCGCCCTTCCTCAAGTGGAACGACACGTTCTTCAGGGCGAGCCCGGAGCGCGGGTACTCCTTGTAGACGTTGATGAGCTTGATCACGGGACCCGGTCGCCGGGGGCGGAGCAGTAGGCAGGGGTGGCTGCCTTCATACGTCGCGCAATTTACTGGACTTCTCGGAGGACGTCAAAGCGCGGCGCGCGAACCCGACGGCGGCTTCCAGCGCCGCACGCATCGACGCCGGATCGGCGCTACCGGTGCCGGCGATGTCGAAGGCGGTGCCGTGGTCGGGCGACGTGCGCGGGAAGGGCAGGCCGAGCGTCACGTTTACCGCCGACCCGAATGCGGCCGTCTTGATCGCCGCCATCCCCACGTCGTGGTAGGGAGCCAGCACAGCATCGGCCGCACCACGCATCGCGCGCAGAAACACGGTGTCGGCAGGGTAAGGGCCGTCGATGTCGATCCCCTCGCCCCGCAGTCCCGCGATCGCCGGCTCACACACCCGCTCTTCCTCGTCGCCGAACAGCCCGTCGTCCGACGCATGCGGGTTGAGCGAGCAGACGGCGAGCCGCGGTCGCTCGAACCCCCACCAGCGCCTCAGACCCTCGTGTGTCAGGCGGCCGATCACTCCCAGCCGCTCCACCGTGTAGGCCTCCGGGACCCGGCGCAGCGCCATGTGGCCCGTCACCAGGACGACCCTGAGCGGCGAGCCGAGTGGCGTCGTCTCGGCGGCGAGGCAGAGCGCCGTCTCGGGGACGCCGGCCAGGTCGCGCAGCATCTCCGTGTGGCCCGGCCACGCGTGGCCCGCCGCGGCGAGCGCCGACTTGCAGATCGGCGCGGTGACGATCGCATCGACCTCGCCGCCCCCGGCCATCGATACGGCGCGCTCTACGGCCCTGGCGGAGAGGCGGCCGGCCTCCCGGGGGCCGCCGCCAGCGCGCCAGCTGCCGATCGAGACGAGCTCGAGACCCTGCGTCTCCGCGAGCCCTTCCGGCCCGACCAGTACGAGGTCGGCGTCCAGCAGCGGTGAGGCCCGCAGCGCGCGGGCCGCGACCTCGGGCCCGATGCCCCGCGGGTCACCCAGCGTTACCGCGATCTTCGGCCGGCGCATGATAGGGCTACCCGGGAAGCGGGAATCCGTCGAGCCGCTTCTCGATGTACGTCGCCGCCCGCAGATCGTCGATTATCTTCTGGATCGTCTTCCTCTCTTGGATGTCCAGGCGGAGCGTCTCACGCACGTCATCGAGCGTCCACTCGCCGGCCGGCCGCAGCTCCGAGACCCGCGCCACGACCCACTTGCCACCGCCACCATCCTCACGCTCCATGAAGAACGGTCCGACGATGTCCCCGGCAGTCGCTCCGTCCAGCGCGCTGCGATAGACCTGCGGGAGCTGGTTTCGCTGGTAATTGGTGAGCGTGCTCTGTTCCGATGGATCGCCGTGCACCTCGATCAGCGAGTCGATATCGGCACCGGCGCGCAGCGCGGCGGCCACCTCCTCGGCCAGCTCGCGCGCCGCCTCCCTGTCCTGCTCCGTCACCGGCAGACGGATCAGGATGTGCCGCGCCAGCCGTTCGGCGCCCCGCACCCGCTCGAGCTTGATGATGTGATAGCCGACGCTGGTCTCGACGATGTTGCTCACCTGACCCGGCCGCATCCAGAACAGGACCTCCTCGAACTCCGGCAGCAACTGGCCCTGCCTCACCCAGCCCAGATCACCACCGTTCTCCCGCGACGCGATGTCGTCGGACAGCTCGCGGGCGAGTTGTCCGAAATCTTCTCCCGCCCGCAATCGCGAAAGCACTTGCTCGGCCCGCTCCCGCGCCGCCAGCTGCGCCTCCTCCGACGGCTGCGGCGTGACAAGGACCTGCTTCAGGTTGACGGTGGCCGGCCTCGTACCCAGCCTCGGCCTCCGCGCCTCGAAATCCTGAACGATCTCGGCCTCGCTCACCGGGACCGGCTGCGTGCTGCTGTATTCCTGCTGCAGAAACTGCCGCGTCACCAGATCGACCCGCGTTCGCTGGGTGATCCGGAGGCGGAACTCGGCTGCGGTCGTGCCCATGGCGGCCAGGGCCTGCTGGTATTCGCTATCCGTCGGAAAGTTCCGTCGGATCTGAGCCAACCGGCTGTCGACAGCTTGGCTGACCTCGCGGTCGGAGACCACAATACCGGCGCGCCGCGCGTGGATGTAGAGCACGACCTCGTTGATCTTGGAGTCCAGGGCATCCTCCAGAAATCTCCGGAATCCGCTGCGGTCCTGGGGCACCTGCACACCCTCGGCCTGAGCCTGGATCAGCAGCTCCTGCAGCTCGGTCCAGAGGATCGCCGTGTCGCCGACTACGGCGACCACGCCCTCGACCAGCTGCGAAGGATCCTGTTGAGCGGCGGCACCCTGTGGTCGCGCCGCGGCGACGGTCACGGCCAGCCAGAGGAGACCGGCGACCCGTAGGCCGGCCTGCGGCGTGATTCTGTTCATTGGCTCTGCTCCTGGCGGCTCGCGAGTATCCGTTCGATGACCGCCGGGTAGCGGTCTTCGTAGGCCTGAAAGGTCCCCTTCAGAAGCAGGGGCATCGACAGCCGGCGCAGGGCTGCGGCCTGCGCGCCGTTCTCACGCGCGTTGTTGACGGCGCGCTCGGCGGCGCTCGCTATCGACTCGCCGCCGCCGGCGAGCTCGTGGCGATCGATTCCGGCCTGGCGCGCCAGTGTCCGCAGGTTGCGGTACGTGGCGTCCAGCCGGCTGCTGTATTCGTCTTCAGAGATCGTGTAGCCATAGGCGGCCGCAGCTTCGATGACCAGCCTGTGCTGCACCATCTCGATCAGGAGATCGTTTATCACTGCCGAATCCGATCCGGCGATCAGCCGCTGCTCGGAGGCCGGCTCTCGGTTGAACGACTCGGCCCAGTCGCCGACCGTGAACACGCCGCCACGGTAACGCGCCAATACGGCGGCGCGCCTGACGGCGCTGGCCCGCCGGAACCGTACGGACTGGGCAAGCTCATTCACCAGATCCACAGCCCCCTGCGCGAGGCGCAGATCGGCCGCCTCGACCAGAGAATCCATAAACGCCGCCGTCAGGCTATCGATGCTGCGCACCACGTACACGCGCCGGTAGGCGTCGCGAACGGACTCGAAGTCGGGCGACTCTCGATCGGTGACTTTGAAGATGTGATACCCGAACGGTGTCCTGACTGTTTCGCTGACCTCACCCGGCTGCATCGCGAGAAGCGCAGCTTCCAATTCTGCCAGCAGGTGGCCGCGGTCCACCCAACCGAGGTACCCGCCCCGCGAGCTGCTGGTCGGATCCTGCGAGTACTGGCGCGCGAGCCGGCTGAAATCTTCGCCAGCGCTGACCCGCTCGCGGAGGGCCTCGGCGAGCTGCCGCAGGCTGTCAAGCTCGGCGCCCACCGCGCCCGAACTGCTGATGAAAATCTGGTACGCCTCGACACGCAGGAAGGGTCGCTCGAGCTCATAGGCGGTTCGCAGCGCCGCGTCGGATGAGTCGACCCGCGCCACGATCACCTCGTCGTGAAACCGGCGCAGGACAGAGTTTGCCAGGTCGGCCTCGACTATCGGCCGCATGTCTAGATCGGCGAGCTCATCGGGGCTGGCCAGCTCGACGGCAAGCAGCACATAGCTGATCCATAGATCCACGACCTGATCGACAATCTTCGCGCTCGGCACCACACTTCGTGGAATACCGGCGGCGGTCAACTCGGCCGCGTCATCGATGCTCAGCGGAACCCCGGCCGCGGTTGCCACGAGGTTCTCGTGCCCCTCCATGGCATCTCGCACGGACGAGCAGCCGGCGAGCGTGACGGCTAGGACTGCGACTATGAGGGAAGTCGAGTTCTGGCGTCTCATGTTCGTGTCGTCTCCATAGATCCGTTCTGCTCTTCGAGCATGCGTTCCAGCGCTTCCACCACGATCGGAGCCACCTCCTCCTCCGTATCGGGGACCCGGAAGACCAGCGAGAGCGGCTGCAAGCGTCGGACGTCGACCTCGACCTCGCGCCCCGCCATGGCGTCGCGCAGCGAGGTCATCCGCGGCACGGCGCCGCGCCGAAAGCTGACACGGGCCGCACCCGCCGACGTGAGCACGCGCTCCACGCCCAGCCGGCCGCCCAATATCCTGATCCGCGAGGCGGCGATCAGCCGCTGGGTCTCCGGCGGCAGGCGGCCGAAGCGATCGCGGAGCTCCGACATCAAGCGCTCCAGCTCATCGAGGTCGGCGACCTTCGAGAGCCGTCGATAGAGGTCCAGCTTCTGCCGCTCGTCCGGGATGAAGCTCTCGGGAATATAAGTAGCGCCCGAGATCGAGACCTCCGGTACTTGGGGGCGGCCCGGCGCCGAGCCTTCGCCGCGGCGCAGCGCCGCCACGGTATCCTCCAAGAGGCGGATGTACGTGTCAAACCCCACCGCCTGGGCGAAGCCCGATTGCTCGGTGCCCAGCAGGTTGCCGGCGCCGCGCAACTCGAGATCCTTCAGCGCCAGCCGGTAGCCGGCGCCGAGCTCGGTATGCTTCTCCAGCAGGTTGAGCCGGCGTTCGGTCTCGAGCGGCAGGTTCGGCGGTACGATAAGATAGCAGAAGGCGCGTTGATGCGATCGGCCGACGCGCCCGCGCAGCTGGTAGAGCTGCGCCAGCCCGAAATAGTCGGCGCGGTGCACGATCATGGTGTTGGCGTTGGGGACGTCCAGACCGTTCTCGATGATCGCGGTTGCGACCAGAACCTGGATCGCGCCGCGCACGAAGTCGGTCATCACCTTCTCCAGCTTGCGCTCCGACATCTGGCCGTGTGCGACCTCGACGCGCAGGTCGGGCACCAGGCGACGGACCTTGGCTGCGATCTCAGCGATCGACTCGACCCGGTTGTGGACGAAAAAGACCTGGCCGCCACGATCGACCTCCAGCCGGATAGCGTCCGCGATCGTCTGATCATCCCAGGTCATCATGTGGGTGATGATCGGACGTCGGTTGCGCGGCGGTGTGCGGATGACCGCCAGGTCACGAAGACCGCTGAGCGACAGATGAAGCGTACGCGGGATCGGCGTCGCGGTCATCGTCACGACGTGGACGTCCCGCTTCAGCGTCTTCAGCCTCTCCTTCTGACTGACGCCGAACTGCTGTTCCTCGTCGATCACCAGCAGGCCTAGATTCTTGAACTTGACGTCCTCAGAGATGAGCCGATGCGTGCCGATGACGATGTCGATGGCACCCTCGGCCAGGCGGCGGACGACGTCCTCCTGTTCCTTGGCGGTCCGGAAGCGTGAGAGCGACTCGACGACGACGGGATAGTCGGCGAGACGTGCCCGGAAGGTCTGCAGGTGTTGCTCGACGAGTACGGTCGTCGGGGCGAGGACCGCGACCTGCGCACCGTCTTGGATGGCCTTGAAGGCGGCGCGGATGGCGATCTCCGTCTTACCATAGCCGACGTCGCCGCAGATCAGCAGGTCCATGGGGCGCGCCTGCTGCATGGCGCGCTTGACCTGCTCGGCGACGCGTTCCTGGTCCTCCGTCTCTTCGTAGATGAAGGCCGACTCCATCTCCCACTGCCAGCGGGTGTCGGAGCTGAAGGCGTGAGCTTCCGCGACACGACGCGCAGCGTACAGCTCCAGGAGCTCCGCGGCCATAGTCTGGATCGCGTCGCGCGCCCGCTTCTTGAGCTTCTGCCAGCTCTTGCCGCCGAGCCGATGGAGCTTAGGCGCCGCCGCGCCGTGGTCACCATCATCGGAGATCCACCGCTCGACCAACTCGGCTCTGTAGTGCGGCACGCGCAAGATGTCGCCGCCCGCGTACTCGACGACCAGCGTCTCTAGCTCCTCGCCCCCGATCGTCACGCGGTCGAGCCCGCGGTAGCGGCCGATCCCGTGGTCGAGGTGCACGACGTAGTCGCCGGGCGCCAGCGCCGAGAGCGTGTCGAGCGCGGCGGCGCTACTCGCCTGCGGCCGCCGGCGCGGGCGCCGCTGCCGCCGGAAGATCTCGTGGTCGGTGAACAGCCAGAGCGGCGGCTCGGCGGTCGTGGCGACGAACCCGGCCGCCGGCGGCCCGAGGCCGAGTGTGACCCTGCGGAGCGTGGCCGCGCCGGCCGTGTCCGTGAGGATCTCCTCCAGTCGTTCGAGCTGTCCCTCGTTGTCGCAGAGGATCAGCACCCGGGCGTCCGTCTCCAAGGCCTCGTGCAGCGAAGCGACCAGGCGGTCGATCCGGCGATCGACCGCCGGTGCGGCCCGGATCCCGAAGTCGAGATCGGCTCGTTCCGGCGATTCGCTGACCCGCAGCTGGCCGAAGCGACGCAGCCGCGAGCGCACCGAGTCCGGCGGATCCTGATAGCGCTCGGGCGTCTCGCTGCGGCGACGAAGCTCGTCCCAGCTCCGCTGTCGCTCGCGCTCTTCCGCTTCGGCGTCGAGTTGCAGGATCGCGGTCGACTCTGGAAGCAGCTCGAGCAGGCTGCCGGTTTCGGAGACCGCACCGCCGTCCTCGGGCTGCGCGTCGTCGCGTGCCGGGAAGGCGACGGGCAGCAGCCGGACGGAAGCGAGGTGCGTGATCGAGCGCTGGTCGAGGATGTCGAAAGCGCGT
>JASFTY010000197.1:0-7353 GCA_050050535.1 Gemmatimonadales bacterium
AATCGATGATCTCGCCGTGATCGTGGTTGGGGATGATGACACCGTCTTTGACCGTATAGCCGCCGATGATCCGGCTGGCGGGCACCTCGAGACTGAAGACCGGATCGCTGGTCGCCGACAGCTGGTGGACGAGCTTCTTGGTGGGTGTACCGCGGTCGTAGATGCCGGGATCGTCCTCCTCCAGGATGATCATGCAGCTGCCCTTGATACGCTCGTCCCCGGAATCGACCGCCGCCGACACGAAGTTGGCGAACGCCATGTTCGTGATGAAGCGCCCCCGCTTCTCCACGTGCAGGATCGGCTCCTCGCCGTCCTTCCACTCCTTCACGCTGACCTTGCCACCCAGCACGCCGGTGTCGACACCCACGTACGGGATGGGCTCGGTGAGCGCGAAGGCGCTGCGCTCGATCGTTCGGTCCTCGCCGGGTTGCGGCGGTGAGAAGCGCCGCATGTACTCCTCCTTCTGCTCCGGCGTTCCCTTCTCGTGGATCGGCGACAGACCGAGGTGGCCCGCCATCGCGCCCGTCGCCGCACCACCATCCACCCACGCCAGCTCGAACGCCGCCAGCGCCATCGCCAGATTCTTCGGCCCCTCGATGAACCCGCCGTACTCCGGATCGAGGAAGACCGACGTGATGCCCGCCGCGTCGTACGCTTCCAGCAGCGTCGCCTTCTCTTCCGTCCACTCGTGCGTGTTCCGTGCGCCGTTGGCGACGAGCCGCGCTACCGGCCCGCGGGCCACCGCCCGAACCGACTGCACCAGCATCTGCAGGTCGTAGCGATCGGCGAACCGCCACATGATCTGCCGGACGTCGTCGCCGGGCAGCGCGGCGAGCTGCGGCGTCTTGGCGGTCTCCGGTTTGACGGCACTCATAGGCACAGATCCCTTCGGCTGGCTGGGACGGATTGCCACAATCAATAGGAATTACGAATTCCTGGGAAAGTTGCAATTCTAATGCATCCGGGCGCTTTTGGTAACTGCCGGGAACAGGCCGCCTGGCGGGTGGGATCGCAGCGCTGCAGCCGGCGGGTCGGATCGGTGGGTGTGCGGCTGCCGGTATCAACCGACGACGGTCAGCGTGTCGCTCAAGGTCGGGATCTCCGCCGGGTAGCGGTTGATCCACATCGGCGATTCGGGGGGCCAGACGATCGGGTAGCTGCCCGGCTCGGCGGGGACCTGCTCCGAAAGCTCCGGGGGTATGAGGACCGTCGCAGAGGCGCCGAGAGAGTGAGTCAGGGTCGCCCCGGGCGCGATCTCCCAGTCCGTAAACGCGGGCCGACACCCGTGCATGGTCCCAGCGAAGTATACGCGCTCGTCACCGTGGTACACCTGAGGTGCAAGATATATGCAGCTAGACGGGAACCGCAGGACCACCTGAACCGAGGCCGTGTTCGTGATCGAGTAACTGAGCAAGAAGGACTCGGAGGGCGCCACGGTATCGGGCTCGAGGCTCATCGAGAAGATCAGATCCTCGAGTGTCGGGGCGGGCATCAGTACCAGCTCCTGTTCCAGACTCGGCAGGTGCGCCCCTCGGCCGTTGATCTCGACCACGTTCGATTCCAAGGTGACGGTGTAAACGCCCGGGTCGGCAGGGATCAGGTCCGGGACGATTGCTGCAACATGATGGATGGTGATCTCCGACGTCGCCCCCGGTGCGATCGGCCAATCGTAGCCCAACGGCGTACACCAGCCGCCGAAGGCGATGTCCTGGCCGTCACGGGTGGCGTGAGAATCCGCAAGGCAGGTGTTCTGGGTCGTCAAGATCGCCGTGTCGCGAGCCGTATTGGTGATCGAATAGTCGATGACAAACGACCCGCCCGACCCCAAGGTGTCCGGCGCGATGTCCATCGCGAGGACGAGATCCTCCGCGGTCGGCACCGCTCGGACGTCTACCACGGCCTGATCGCTCAGCTCGCCGGAGCTGGCCGTGATCGCGGATTCACCGGGGCTCAAACCGGTCACCAGCCCGTCCACGACTAGGGCGACCGACTCGTTCGAGCTGTGCCAGGTGATCGCCCACTCCTGCGGCGCAGGCTCGATGATCGACCCGTCACCGTTCAGGTACGTGGAGGTCAGCTGGACGCTGGACCCTTCGAAGACTCGAACGGAATCGACGTTCAACCGGAGCTCAACCGGTATCGTCGCGGGGTCCGGCCCGCCCGGCGAATCGCAGGCCAGCGCGATGCAGGCCGCGAGGGCGGCGGTGACGGTGAGCTGCTGCCGGAAGCCGGGCTGTGTGACGGAACTGCACATACGCACTGCCTACTGCTGCGGTAAGGCAACTACTGATTAAAACTTACGGGTCACCTCCTTCAGTTGCAAGTCTCGCGGTCGCTTAGAACCCGACAACCGCATGACGAGACGGGTCTTGCGATGCGTATCGCCGCAGGCTACCGATCATCACAGCTCCAACAAACAGAAGCGAGGTGTCAGCATGCGCTATTTTGCCCGTGTACTCGCAGCGGTCATCGTTCTCACGTCGGTCCTGGGGCCGCTTCTCACCGCCGGCGGGTCTGCGGTTGCCCAGACAGCCGGCGCGACCCAGCAGGCGGGGGTCCTGGGCTACTACCGCTACCCGGCCCTGCACGGCGACACGATCGTGTTCGCTGCGGAGGGCGATCTGTGGAAGGTCTCTGCGGCGGGTGGCGTGGCCCGGCGACTCACCACGCACCACTCCGAGGAGACGGACCCCGTGATCTCGCCCGACGGCGGGACGCTGGCCTTTACGGCCCGCTACGAGGGCCCGGCCGAGCTCTATACCATGCCGCTGGCCGGCGGCGTTCCCGTACGGCGCACCTACGAGGCGGAGGGCTCCGTGGCCACGGCCTGGACGCCTGACGGCCGCCTCGTCTACACGACGACCCACTACTCGGGGTTGCCGAAGCCGCGGCTCGTGGCGCTGGACCTGGCGAACGGAACGCGCACGCTGATCCCGCTGGCCGACGCCAGCGAGGCGACCTATGACGAGGGGGGCACGAAGCTCTACTTCGTCCGCCCCGCGTTCCACGGCAACGTCACCAAGCGATACACGGGCGGCACGGCGCGCGACGTGTGGAAGTTCGAGGCGGGCGCAGCCGAGGCCGTCGAGCTGACGGGCGACCACGACGGCGAGAGCCACTCACCGATGTCGTGGCGTGGTCGCGTCTATTTCGTCACCGACCACGACGGCACGATGAACGTCTGGTCGATGGACGAGGATGGAGGCGACCTGCGCCAGCATACCCGGCACAGCGGCTGGGACGTGAAGGACCCGTCGCTCTCACAGGGACGGATCGCCTATCAGCTGGGCGCCGACCTGTGGCTGTACGACATCGCGAGCGGCGACACACGGCTCGTCCCCATCACTCTGGCCTCGGATCTCGATCAGTTGCGCGAAAAGTGGGTGGATGACCCGATGGACTACCTGACGTCGGCGCACATCCACCCCGAAGGTACGAGCGTGGTGCTCACCGCCCGGGGACGCGTGTTCGTAGCGCCCGCGAAGCAGGGGCGACTGGTACGGGCCTCGCGCAAGGAAGGTGTTCGATACCGCGACGTCATGTTCATGCCGGACGGCGGGACGCTGCTGGGACTGTCGGACGAGACGGGCGAGCTCGAGTTCGTGAAGATCCCGGCCAACGGGGTCGGCGAGGACGAGCCGCTCACCGACGATGGCACCATCCTGCGGTTCCAGGCCCGCCCGTCACCCGACGGGGCGTGGATCGCCTACGACGACAACAACAGCGACCTGTGGGTACTCAACGTCGCGACGGGCGAAAGCCGGAGAATCTCCGAGAACCGGGAAGGCATCGGCGACATGGCCTGGTCGCCCGACAGCCGCTGGCTGGCCTTCACCATGACCGCGATGAACAGCTTTCGCCAAATCAAGCTCTACAGCGTGGAAGATGGGGAGACCGTACCGCTAACCAGCGATCGGGTCAACAGCTTCAGCGTCGCCTGGGACCCGAACGGCGAGTTCATCTACTTCCTGTCCGACCGCAGCCTGCGCTCGCTGGTCGGCAGTCCTTGGGGCTCGCGGCAGCCGGAGCCGTACTTCGACAAGTCGATCGAGATCTTCCACGTCGCGCTACAGAGCGGCCTGCGCTCACCCTTCAAGCCGGACGACGAGCTTAGCCCCGCCGAGCAGGAGGACGGAGGCGGCCGCGGTCGTAACGACTCCGAGCGCGACTCGGACGAGGTGTCACCGGTCCGCATCGAGCTGGACGGTCTGGCGCGCCGGGTCAAGCAGGTACCCGTCGAGGCGGGCAACTACAGCTCGCTCTACGTGACTGAGGACGCGCTGTTCTGGCGTGCACGCGACTCGGGTCCGCGCGCCGACTCGCATCTGCTGGGGCTGGAGATCGGCAACGAAGATTTCGAGCCAACCACAGTGGTCGAGGACGTCGGCAGCTTCGAGCTCTCGCTCGACGGTAAGAAGTTCCTGCTGCGCCGGGGCGGCAACCTGTACGTGATCGATGCCCGGCCGTCGCGGGTCTCCAACCTGAACGAGCATCGGGTGGATCTGGGCGGCTGGACGTTCCCGATCGACGTGCGTGAGGACTGGCGCCAGATCTTCGTAGATGCGTGGCGGCTGGAGCGGGACTACTTCTACGATCCCAACATGCACGGGGTCGATTGGGAGGCGACGCTGGAGAAGTATCTGCCGCTGGTCGATCGGGTGACCACGCGGGACGAACTGTCGGATCTCATCGGGCGCGTAGTAGGCGAGCTGTCAGCGCTGCATACGAGTGTGCGCGGCGGCGACTTGCGTCGCGGCGACGACAACATCCAGGTGCCGACGCTGGGCGCCCGACTGTTACGCGATCCCGAGGCCGGCGGCTACCGCATCGACTACATTTATCAATCCGACCCCGACTACCCGGACGAGATTTCACCGCTGGCCGACCCGTACCTCGACATCCACGCCGGCGACGTGATCGAGGCGGTGAACGGCGTCGCGACGCTGGATGTGCCCGACATCGGGGCGCTGCTCCGCAACCAGCAGGGCCGCCAGGTATTGCTGACCGTGCGGTCGGGCGGCGGCGGCTCGGTCCGGTCCGGCGAATCCCGGGACCTGATCGTCGTTCCGACGATGGGCGATTTCAATATGAGGTACAGCGATTGGGAGTACACGCGCCGTCAGATCGTCGAGGAGCGAGGCGCGGGCAAGATCGGCTACGTGCATCTGCGGGCGATGAGCTCGGGCGACATCACACAGTGGTACCGCGACTTCTACCCGGTCTTCAACCGGCAGGGCCTGATCATCGACGTGCGTAACAACTGGGGCGGCAACATCGACGCCTTCATCCTCGAGAAACTGATGCGCCGTGCCTGGATGTACTGGAAGGGGCGAGTCGGCCAGCCGACCTGGAACATGCACTACGCGTTCCGCGGCCACATGGTGGTGCTGGTCGATCAGAACACGGCGTCGGACGGCGAGGCGTTCGCCGAAGGGTTCCGACGCCTCGGCCTCGGCGCGGTGATCGGGATGCGTACCTGGGGCGGCGAGATCTGGCTCAGCTCGAGGAACAGGCTGAGCGACGGCGGATTGGCCCGGGCTCCGATGACCGGCGTGTACGGGCCGGAACGCGAGTGGCTGATCGAGCAGATCGGCGTGCTACCCGATATCGTGGTGGACAACCTGCCGCACGCCACGTTCAACGGCTCCGACGCGCAGCTCGACGCAGCGATCCAGCATCTACTGGACAAGATCGAAAACGACCCGCGTCAGGTGCCGCCGCCGCCGCCCTACCCGAACCGGGCGTTCGAGTACCGGACGACCGAGACCGGAGGCGGCGGCAGGTAGGCGGCAGGCCTCCAGGCACGCGACCCCGCAGTCGGCGAGCCGACTGCGGGGTCTGTATTGGTGGTGCAGCTCTGTTGACAGTCCGTTGCCGGACCCTACGTACTATTCCTCGTCGGGTATGTCGACCTCGGTCGTGTGCTTGCAGCAGTCGAGCATCATCTCGAGCCGCTCGGGGTTGAAGCCGATGACGAAATCCTTGCCGTGGGCGATGACCGGCACGCCGACGCCGCCGGTCAGCGCGCGCCACTCACGCAACTGGAAGACGTCTTTTGTGATGTCCGCTTCCTCGAACTCGCAGCCGTGTTCTCTGAGCCAATCCTTGGCCAGATTGCAGTACGGTCAAGTCGGCGTAGTGTAGACCTTGATGTCAGCCACGGCGGGCCCTCCAGCTCGGGTGTCGTACGACGAGGTCAGCGTGGATTACAGGTTAGTGTGGGCCGAACGGAGCCATGACGTCAAGAGCGAGTGATTTCGAGCCGTTTCCGAAGCAGCGGCAGGCGATCGAGGCGCCGCCCGGCCCCGTGCTGGTGCTCGCCGGGCCGGGCGCCGGCAAGACGTTCTGCCTGATCCGCCGGATCGAGTACCTCATCGGATCGGAGGGTCTCGCGCCGGAGCGGATCTGCGCCGTGACCTTCACCAACAAGGCGGCGGAGGAAGTGACGGCACGGCTGCACCGGCGGTTGGGCGCCCCGACCGACCGCATCACCCGAGGCACGCTGCACGCCCTCTGCCTCGGCATCCTGCGTGACCGGCCGGGCGAGCTCGGGCTGCGACGCGGGTTCGGGGTGGCTGACGAGCACTACCAGCAGCTGCTACTGCGGCGACTGGGAGTCTTTCCGGAGGGCCGTCGCAGCGGGCTGCTCAACCTGTTCGGGCGCCGCCGGCTCCAGGCCTACCCGCTCAGCGAAGGCGACGAGGCGACCTTCGACAGCTACATCTCGCTGCTGCGCGAGAAGAACCTGGTCGACTTCGATGACATCATCGCGCTGACCGACGAGCTGTTCAGGAAGAACCCGGAGATCGCCGACGAGGTCGCGTCGCGCTGGGACTACCTGCTGGTCGACGAGTTCCAGGACCTCGACGCCGCCCAGTACGCGATCATCAAGCGCCTGGCTGCGGGCCACCGCAACATCTTCGCGGTGGGCGACGACGAGCAGTCGATCTTCTCCTGGCGCGGCTCCGACCCGCGCATCCTCGGACGCTTCCGCACCGACTTCGACGTTGAAGAGCCGATCGTTCTCGACCGCAACTGGCGCTGCAGCCGCCAGATCTTCGACGCCGCACGGCGACTGCTCACCGAGAACCCCGTGCTGTTCGACAAGGAGATCGAGGCGGAGCGCCAGTCGGAATATGAGGTCGAGGCCTACGCCTTCAGCGACGAGGAGGCTGAGGCGGCCTGGATACTCGAGCACCTGCTGGCCGACAGGAACGCCAGCGGCCTCGACTGGGGTGACTACGCGCTGCTCTATCGCAGGCACGACCTCGGCGAGCACCTCGAGAAGCGCATGGTGGCGGCCGCCATCCCGTGCCGGCTGGCGCGTGGGCGCTCGCTGCTCGACGATCCGGT
>JASFTY010000198.1:0-7346 GCA_050050535.1 Gemmatimonadales bacterium
AGTACAAGGAGAAGTGACGGGGCGCATGAATTGCCCACGTTGTGGAGAGTTTGAGACCGAGAGGCGAGTAAGCGCGGGAAAGGCAGGGTTTCACCGGCGACCCGACCGTGAGCCAGCAGCGGGTCTCATCTGCCCGGTCTGTGGTATGGCCCTGGCGGATGAGGCGAGCGGCCATATCACACGAGTGGTCGCCGAGCTCGAGCGCTTCGGGCTGACACCGAATGGCAGGACGTTGCTGGTACCCAGCCGTCGGACCTGGAATGTGCGATCCGCGGTGGGGCCCAGACGCGAAGGCCGTTGATCTGCCTGGCTCGACTTCTCACCCCTTGCCACGGTATGTTGTGACGGCCTGACTCGGAGATCGGACCGAGACCTGGAGGACACGTGTCGCGAGCGCTCATCCGTACCTTGGTGATCGTCTTCACCGCCGGGATCCTGTGTCCCAGTGAGGGACTCATGGCGCAGGAGGCGGCCGTGGGACCGAAGACGGTTCGGGCCACCCGGCAGCAGCTGGAAGGGCTGCGGGCTCACTATGAGGCCGCAGCACGGTCCCAGGCGTACAGCCCGGAGCTGCGCGCCCGGGCCCGCGATCAAGCCGACACCGTTCGTCGCCGTCTTCAGGAGGGCGACTTCCGGTCGGGCGACTGGGTGATCATGACTCTCGAGGGCGAGCCGGCCCTCTCCGATACATTCCGCGTGACGGGAGATCGGAGCCTCGGTCTGCCGGCCGTCGGTGCAGTCTCCCTCGTCGGCGTTCTGCGTTCCGAGCTCGAATCGCACCTCACCCGTCAGATTGGGCGCTACATTAACCAGCCCGTCGTCTACGCACGCTCCTACATGCGGATCTCGTTCGCCGGCGAGGTGGGAACGCCCGGCTACCATCTGATGGCGGCCGAGACGCCGATCAGCGAGGCCATCATGCTGGCCGGGGGGCCGACGGTCTCGGCGAAACTGTCGAACGTGCAGATACACCGTGGCGCCGAGAAGATCTGGAGCGGCGAAGCGCTGCAGCTAGCGATCCGCGAAGGCTGGACGCTGGCCGAGCTCGACCTGCAGGACGGAGACCAGGTCGACGTGCCTCGGCGGTCCGCCTTCGCGGCCGGCGAGATCGGCCGCACGCTGGTCGTCGTCTCGAGCGTCGCCGTAGGGCTGGCGTATCTGCTACGCTGATGCCCCACTACCTCGTCACCGGTGCCGCCGGGTTCATCGCCGCCAGGGTCTGCGAGCTCCTACTAGATGAAGGGCACACCGTCCTAGGCGTCGACAACATGAACGATGCCTACGACGTGCGGCTCAAGGAGTGGCGCTTGGCGCGACTCGAGCCGCAGGCCGGGTTCACATTCGCCCAGCTCGACATTTGCGACAAGGACGGCCTGGCCGAGATCTTCCGAACGCAAAGCGAACACGGAGGCTCTGGGTTCGCGGCGGTCATTAACCTCGCCGCCCGGGCCGGCGTCCGGCAGTCGGTGGAGAACCCGTGGGTCTACCTGGAGACCAACGCCACCGGTACACTCAATCTGCTCGAGCTGTGCCGCCGCTACGAGATCGAGAAGTACGTCCTCGCGTCGACGTCCAGCCTCTACGGGGCGCGGAACCCGCGACCGTTCCGGGAGGACGCCGATACCAACGGGCCGCTGTCGCCCTACGCGGCTTCGAAGAAGGCGGCCGAGGCCCTCTGCCACACCTATCACTACCTATACGGCCTCGACATCAGCGTCCTCCGCTACTTCACCGTCTATGGACCCGCGGGGCGACCCGACATGAGCCTCTTCCGGTTCGTGCAGCGGATCCACGAGGGTCGCCCGATGACCGTGTTCGGGGACGGCACCCAGGAGCGTGACTTCACGTATGTGGACGACATCGCCCGGGGGACGATCGCGGCGCTGAAGCCCGTGGGCTACGAGATCGTCAACCTGGGCTCCGACGAACCCGTGGTGCTCAACGACGCCATTGCGCTGGTCGAGAGGCTGGCCGGGGCGTCTGCGAAGATCGAGCGGGAGACGATGCACCCCGCCGACGTGCACGCGACCTGGGCGGACATCACGAGAGCCAGGGAGATCCTCGGCTGGCAGCCCACGGTGAGCTTCGACGCGGGTGTGGCGCGCCTGGTCGACTGGTACCGGGCGAACCGGGACTGGGCGCGCGAGATCGACACCTCCTGAGTCGACCTGTGCTGCAAGAAGAAGCGCCCCCGTCTCTGGACGTCGGGCGCCCTTTCTTCTGCTGCAGTCTCCCTGCTTACCGAGCCGGCACCGGCTCGCCTTCCGGGACCGGCACCTCGGCGTCGGCCGGCGCGGACTCCGGTGCCGCCTGCGGCTCCGGCTCCTTGACGAACTTCGGCGGCTTCCGCGAGAAGGCGCGACCCACCAGCATCCCCCAGTTGTCGGCCACGAAGTCGCCGAACGTCTTCTCGGTGTTCGCCCGCGTCGATATGTAGCAGCCGTCGCAGCTGTTGTTGCGGGTGAACTGCTCGAGCATCTCGCGCTGCGTCTTGTACTTCGCCCAGACCATCGCGCAGGGGACGAGCGTGCCGTCGGGGTTGATGACCAGGAAGCGGCGGCCGGCCTGGCAGCCGGGGAATCGGCGATCGGTGAAGAACTGGAAGTACTTCCACAGCACGCGCTCCGACGTGTAGACGGGGTAGCCCGCCTTCTTCATGTCGATCACCTTCTGGAACACGTTCCGCACTTCCGCGAGCTTCGCCTGGTCGGGCAGGCCGTCTTCGTCCCGGATGCGGAGCGGCGTGTAGACGGAGAAGTTGACGCTGGTGCCCCAGCGCTTCGCCAGCTCGACCAGGCCGGGCAGGTCGCGGTAGTTCCAGGCCGTGATGCAGACGTTGAGCGACAGGTCGTCGTTGCCCAGCGCGATGATCTCGGGCAGCACGCGGCTCATCTTGTCGAACAGCCCGGGTATGCGCCGGAACTCGCTGTGCCGCTCGTCGGGGAAGTCGAGCGAGATCGAGAACTGGTTGATCCCCGCGTCGCGCAGCTTGTGGTACTTGTCGACGGTGAGCGCGGCGGCGTTCGAGACCAGGATCATCCAGGGCAGGTCGCCGGGGTTGGCCATGGCGCGGGTGATCTCGGCCACGTCGCCCCGCGCCAGCGGCTCGCCGCCCGAGATGTGCGAGACGACCGGCCGCAGCTCCTCGCAGATCCGGGCGTAGTCCTCGGCGTCCAGCCGCTGCTCGTCCTTCACCGGGCCGCCCCAGTTGCAGTGCCAGCAGTTAGCCGTGCAGTAGTGCGTGATCTCGAACGACACCGAGAGCGGCTTCTCGTCGAGTCTGTTGCGGATCCCCCGCGCCAGCATCTTGAGGGCCAGCTTGCCGGTGATATTCACCCCGCGCCTCCGTCTATACTCGGTACGTGTCGTCGTCGCGCCGCCTGGCGCGCCGCCGTTCCTGCCAGCGCCGCCAGACGGCCGGGATGCCCTTGATGGCGTAAAGTGCAAAGATAACGACTACGCTCAATATAAGTATCCAGGTCGGGATACCGAACTCCGCCCCGATCCAGGCCAGCAGCACGTAGCGCGGGAAGCGGCCTGTCGCCAGCGCCGTCAGGTAGCGCCACACCGGGTAGTGGATCGAGAAGCAGAGGAACTTGAACGGCCAGAACGGGATCGGCGTCAGCCCGGTCACCACCAGGGTGGCGAACGGGAAGCGCATGAACAGGTCGGTCGACTTCCGGTAGAAGCGGTTCCGCTTGTACTGGATGATCTTGCTGTAGTTGAGGACCGGGACGAAGACGCGATGGTCGAGCCAGCCGGCGACGACCGTGCCCGCGGTGGCCGACGCGGCGCTCAGCCACAGGTTCGCGAACTTGCCGTACCAGATGAGCACCGGCTCGTGCGGGAAGATCGAGATCGCCGTGTTCGACGGGATCGAGTAGAAGGCCAGGTACAGGTAGCTCTCCGACTGCCCGTCCAGGTTCATCAGCACGAACGTGACCAGGCCGATGACCACCATGACGCCGCCCAGAACCCAGACCCGGGGTGGCAGGCGCTCGTATTCCGTCCCGGCGAACGGCGCTTCCGCTGCAGGGTTCGACTCGTCCAAATGGCTCGTAGGCGCGCCGCCGCGCCTCTATGGTTATATTGTTTATGGTCCCTGGGGCAGCTCAGCCGACCAGGCGGCTGAAGCCCGCAACCTACTAGGGGCTGACCCGGCGCGGCAAGGGCAACTCCGCGGAGCCCCTAACTACAAGCCCTCTATATAGATCCGGGATGGGAGAACCAGGATGGACTGCACGATCTGCGGCACGCACCTTCATCCGGAGGTCATGACCTGCACCAATTGCGGGGCCCCGACGGATGACCGTGCCTACTCGGGCGAGCGGTCGGAGTGCAGCCTCTGCGGAGGCGTGATCTGGTCACTCGCCGAGACGTGCGTGCACTGTCTGGCGCGAGGCTACCCGGCCCTCTCTCCGCGGCTGGGTGACAAGAGCCTCGGGGCGCCTGAGGAGGGCGTCAACACCTAGACGCCCCGGAGCAGGCACCGAAGCGGCCGAGCGAGAATCCCTGTCCGTCGCCAGTGTGCGACACCCCGTCGATAGGCCGAATTACGTCTTGAAAGTCCGGATCGATAGCGTCGACCTGCGGATCGAGCCGCCCGGCCCGGACGATGAGCGGGTAGAGCTCAGCGAGCTCGACGTCTGGGGCAGGCAGGGGCCGGACGTCTGGCGCGCCGAACGCTTCTTCGGCCCGCGTCCCTACTTCTATCCGATCTACCGGCACGGCGACCTTTACTCCTACTCGCCGCTCTCGCTCATCCTGCTGAAGGGGCGGCTCGACCTCGACCGCGGCTTCGCGAGACAGGTCTCGAGCCCCTGGTTCCGCTACTACTCGGGCACCGCAACGGTCGATCGCGAGATCGAGCGGATCGGCGAACCGCTCGACCCGACGTTCCGCATCAAAGACACCGATCACTACATCGACGCCCTCGCCGACGCCCTGCGTCGCGATGTGGCGGACGCCGAGGCGCGACTGCCGGGAACCACCAACATCGTCTTATGCGGAGGCAGGGACAGCCTCGCCCTGTTGCTGCTGCCGTGGAAGAACCCGGTCCTCGTGGCGAGCGGCGCCCCGAACTTCGAGCTGGTCGAGCGGTTCATCGCCGAGCAGTCGCTGGGCTGCGATCTGGTCGAGCTGCGGGACGACGGCTCGTTGCTGAACCTCGAGATCCTGGTGAACTGCTGCCGGAACAGGCTCGAGCACTGTCGCTACGGCCCGCACCTGAGGAGCCTGGCGGAGAGCTTCGACCGCAAGGTCGTGTTCTGGCAAGGCAGCTTGGCTGACACGTTCACGACGCCGTACTGGCGGAGGTATCGACATAAGTCGCGCGGACTGAAACGGCTGCTCGAGCGGACGGCCGACAAGATCGAGTGTCGCCGGGAATGGAACCGCGAGCGGGCCACCGTACGGCAGTGGCGCTACTTCGATGCGCTCTGGCGGCGCGGCGCCATGTGGCAGGGCGCGCACCACTCGATCATCAGGCAGCTCACCGGCGCGCTCACGCTCTCCGCCTACCACGGGCCGGCGATGCGCGAGGTCCTGCGGAGCGTCGACCTGTTCACCGCCGTGCCTCACGACATCCGGCCGCAACTGGGCGCGCGGCTGTTCGGCGCGCCCGTCGCGTACCCGGAGACCAACCCCGGCCCACCGAAATCGGGGTTCAGGAAGGGCCACTCGCACCTGAAGCCGTTCCTGAAGCGGCTGTCGGCGCTCGGCATACCGATCAGCACGAGCTAGGGTCCGGTTCGCCGGCAGCGTCGGTCCGTCGATGCTCGGCTGCGCGCCGACCAACCATTCCGAATATCGCTCTCTCTTGCCCGTATGCAGTGCGCCAGGCATAATGGGGTCACCGGGCAAGGGCTAGGGCTCGTTTGGAGGTGCGTCCCGCCAGTGTAGGGGCCCTCAGCCGTGGAAGAGAGCCACAATCCCGCCTTCCTACCTGAGTGGTTTGCATTAGCTGCCAGAGGGTATTGTTCCGCCCACCTGCATCTGCAACCGCGCGGTTCCCCGGCAAGACCTGACGCGAGGTTCGCCCTTGCCACGCGGCCCGCGAGAGATCTCCTGAGGGCATCGTTCCTCCCGAGCACCCGAGATTCGGAGAACATCATGAGACAGGTTCGTGTCGCCGTGGCGATGGGGATCTCTTTCCTCTCCCCAATGTTCGGCATCCCGTTCGAGAGCGCGCTTGCTCAGGACAGCCCGGTGCTCGTCAGGACCGTCGGCAGCGGCGCGGGCGGGTCTGAGGTCTGGTACGTACACGCGCCGTCCTGCGTCACAACGCTTGTGGGTGAGACCGGAACGAGCGGGCTCGGCTCCTTAGCCAAGACCGGTGCGGGCGTGTTGTACTCGGTGAACTACGAGAACACCCTGGTGACGGTCGATCCCGCCACCGGACAGACCGCGACCGTGGCTGCGCTGACAGGCTTGGGTACGCTGTCGGTCAGGGCCCGCACGTTCGACGCGCTCGGACGGCTGTTGGCGATCGCCAAGAACCCGGCGGATAACTCGGACGGGTTTGGCGACCCGGTGAAGCCCGACCTTCAGACACTGGCGTTCGCTCCCGACGGCACGCTGTACGGGATCGGACACGGAAACGTCTATGCCATAGACCTGGCCACCGGGAACGCCACGATCGAGTGCGCTCAGGTGACCCAGGGTGGCGGAGCTGGGAGCGAGTATATCCTCTCCGATTGGGTTCCACCGCCGTCACTCGAGTTCGTCACCCAACCCAGCGACACGCGGGTCGGAGAGCTGATCTCTCCAGCCGTCGCTGTGAGGCTGACGAACGCCGAGGGCGAGCCGATCCCCGGAGTAGCGGTTCGCCTGGACTTTGGAGTGAACCCGAGCGGTGCGACCCTTCCCGAAGACCTGGCCATATCCACGACCGACGCCTCGGGCGTTGCCGTGTATGACTTTCTCCGGGTCGACCTGACCGGCGTAGGCTACACGCTGGTTGCAGCGGCTGACCTGCCGGCCTTCGGAACGGTCACGGG
This sequence comes from Gemmatimonadales bacterium, assembly GCA_050050535.1. Classification (GTDB taxonomy): domain Bacteria; phylum Gemmatimonadota; class Gemmatimonadetes; order Palauibacterales; family KS3-K002. The sequence continues at coordinate 6,999 of JASFTY010000198.1, forward strand.
CCTATCGGCTCCCTTCAACGTGGCGGGCACCACGTCCCGCGGCCCGCGAGCGGTCCACATATTCGCCCTGAGGCTGCCGGCAGGCGCCTGTCACCCGGCCTACCCGAGCGCGCAGTGCCGACCGACCGGCGATCTGCTTCCGACGGGGCCGCCCGAACCGGATGGCGACTTCTGGCTCTACAGCTTCGGCGTGTTCGACACCGGTAGCGAGATCGTCTTCAACAACAACAGCAACCCCGACGGTATGAGCGACGCTGATGTGTTGGATCTCTGCGGCCCCGGCCAGGTCGAGTGTGGGACGAACGATCCAAACCTGCCCGCCGCCCTGGAGGCACGGATCTGGGGGCT
>JASFTY010000199.1:0-7235 GCA_050050535.1 Gemmatimonadales bacterium
GCCTGGCCGTCCATAGCGGCCAGGGCATCACGCGCTTCATCCACGACATCACGAACGCCCAGTTCCGATCCAAGTTCGAGGACGACTTGCCGAAACTGCACGGCTCGACAGGGATCGGCGTGATCAGCGACTACGACGACCAACCGCTGATCATCCGCTCGCACCACGGTGCCTACGCCATCGTCACCGTCGGCAGGCTCGACAACATCGATGACCTGGTCGCATCCGCCCTCAAGCGCGGAGCTCACTTCTCGGAGATGAGCGGCGAAGAAGCGAGCCCCACTCAGGTCGTCGCTAACCTGATCGACCAGGCCGATACCCTCGCCGACGGCATCAGCGCCGCTCAAGATGCGATCAGAGGGTCCTGCTCGATCCTGCTGCTCACCGACGACGGCGTCTACGCCGCGCGCGACCTGCTCGGCCGTACCCCTGTCGCCGTCGGCGCGAAGCCCGGCTCACACGCCGTGACGCTCGAGACCTGCGCGCTGGCCAACACCGGATTCGAGGTGACCCGATACCTAGGCCCCGGCGAAATCGTCCGCATCACGCAGGACGGCGTGGAACAGTTGCGGCCGCCGGGCGACACGATGCAGATCTGTGCGTTCCTGTGGGTCTACTACGGCTATCCCGCGTCGAACTACGAGGACATTAATGTAGAGGCCGTCCGCTACCGCTGCGGCGGTTTCCTCGCCGCGCGCGACGTCGTCGAGATCGACTTGGTCGCCGGTATTCCCGACTCCGGGACCGGCCACGCGATCGGCTACGCCAACGCTGCGGGTGTGCCCTATGGGCGACCGTTCGTCAAGTATACACCGACCTGGCCCCGCAGCTTCATGCCCCAGGACCAGCGGATCCGCGATCTCGTAGCCCGCATGAAGCTGATACCGATCCGCGAGATCATCGAGGGCCGGCGACTTCTGTTCTGCGAGGACTCCATCGTCCGAGGAACACAGCTAAAAGACATCATCAGGCGCATCTTCGATTGCGGCGCGACGGAGGTGCACATGCGGCCCGCCTGCCCGCCGCTCATCTTCAGTTGCAAGTTCCTCAACTTCTCGCGCTCCAGATCAGAGTTGGATCTGGCAGGACGAAAATCGATACAGGAACTGGAGGGCGACAAGCCCGCCGACCTCGACGTGTACGCCGACCCGGACTCCGAGCCACACCACGCCATGGTCGAGCGCACTCGGCAACGGCTGGGACTGACGACCCTGCGCTACCAGCGGCTGCAGGACCTCATCGCCGCCATCGGTCTTCCGAAGGAGAGGGTCTGTACCTACTGCTGGGACGGCGTCGAGTCTCCAGATCGAGTAAGGAGTCGTGACAGCTAGGCCGCGAGCCCGCCTCGAACAGACCGCCCCGCCAAGCCTCCGGCGCGTGCGCGTGTTTCCGCTGCTTCTCCTCGCAGCCGTCGCCTGCACCGCCACCGAGTCGGCCCGCTCGAAGATCCTGATCAGTTGGGAGCCCGTCGACTCCCTCAACAAGAGTCTGCCGGCAGGAGTACGCGTCTTCGCCGGCGCCAACCCCGAGGCGCCGCTCCGCGCCTGGTACGTGCGCATCGCCGAGCCCGACCCCGGTCTCGTCACACGTGTGGCGGTGTCCGACGACGTGGCCGACAACCGTGAGACGGTCTCCAGCTTCGCAACCGAGCCCGGCGTCTGCGTCGCGGTGAACGGCGGCTACTTCGCCATGGATCAGACGCCCGCCCGACACCGGGGACTGCTACTGGCGGATGGGACCCTCTGGGAACCTCCCACCCCGTCGATCATCTGGGACACGCTGCGCTACGAGACGGCACGAGCGGCGGTCGGGTTCACCGCCGATGATGCCATCGAGATCGCTTGGGTCGCCTCGCGCCGCGACACGCTATTCGCCTGGCCGAACCCGCCCCGGCACCGCGCCGGCCGGCCGGCCGGCCCACTGCGCCGCGAGCGGGCCCGGGTCTGGAACGTGCGCCACGCCCTCGCCGCAGGCCCGATGTTGGTGGCGGCCGGTGAGCTGCGTGTGACACTGGAGGAGGAGGGCTTCTTCGGCTCGTATCTGCGAGAGCCACACCCGCGGACCGCGGCGGGACGAACCGCCGACGGCACGCTCATTTTGATGGTCGTCGACGGCCGCCAAGCGCGGAGCCGCGGCGCCACCCTCGAAGAGCTTGCCCGGCTGATGCTGGACGTCGGCGCCGTCGACGCGCTGAACCTCGACGGCGGCGGCTCATCCACGCTGGTCGTGAACGGCACTCTGGTCAACAGGCCGACCGGCGGCACCAGCCAGCGCGAGGTCATGTCGGCTTTGATAACGTTCTGCGAATAGGCTGTGGGTAGCTACCCGGTCGCCTTCGTCCAGTCGGACGACGCACGCTACGCAAGTAGGCTTACTCGAACCCGACCTGCGGCAGCTTCCGGAACAGCGCCATCGCCGCGACCGCAACGATCGCGAAGCAGGCGGTCGCTATCTCAACCCGGCCGTAGAGCGCGAAGCCCGTCCCGAACAGCGCCGCGTAGACCACCGCACAGCCCAGGAACCAACAGCTGAGCGCCGCCGTGAACCGCCCCTCCGTCGGCCCCGTCTCCACCGCGCGCCGCCAGCCCCAGTTGAACGGGCGGATCCTGTCGTAGAACGCCTGCAGCGTCTCTCGGTCGGTAGGCGGCGTCAGCAGCGTGACCGTCAACCAGACCGCCGTCGTGATGGCGACGCCGAGCACCAGCTTCAGCGACGCGTGGATCGCCGGAAAGCCCAGCGCCTCGTGAATCAAGGTGAAGTACACCGCTACCAGGAACGAGATGATCATCGCCGATAGCTCGCTCCAGGCGTTGATCCGCCACCAGAACCAGCGTAGCAGGAAGATCAGGCCGGTACCCGCGCCGATCTGCAACAGTATCTGGAACGCCTGCAGCGCGTTCTCCAGCCACAGCGAGATCGCACCCGCCAGGATGATGAGTACCACCGTAGAGATCCGCCCCACCTTCACATAGTGATGCTCTTCATCCCGCGTGTGCACGAAACGCCGGTAGAAGTCGTCCACGATGTACGAGGAGCCCCAGTTCAGATGCGTGCTGATCGTCGACATGTAGGCGGCGGCCAGCGACGCGACGACCAGACCCAGCAGCCCGTGGGGCAAGAACACTAGCATCGCCGGATAGGCGAGGTCATGGCGGACGATCGACGGGTCGATCCCCGGGAAGCGGGCCGTGATCACTTCCAGGTTCGGATAGACGATCAACGACGCCAGCGCCACTATGATCCAGGGCCACGGACGCAGCGCATAGTGGGCGATGTTGAACCAGAGCGTCGCCCGCACCGAGTCCCGCTCGTTACGCGCCGCCAGCATGCGCTGCGCCACGTAGCCCCCGCCGCCCGGCTCGGCGCCCGGATACCAGACGCTCCACCACTGCACCGCGATCGGGATGATGAATACCGGCAGCGCGACTCGCCAATCAGTAAAGTCGGGCAGTAGCGACAGCTTGCCCTCCAGCGCCGGGTGCGAGATCAGGCCGGCCAGACCACCCACCTCGGGCTGCGCCAGCGCGTAATAGGCAGCCGCGATCGAGCCGATCATCGCGATGGCGAAGAGCAGCAGGTCGGTCACCACGACTCCCCACAGCCCCGAGGTCGCCGAGTAGATCACCGTTACCGTGCCCGCGACCAGCACTGTGGTGTACTTGTCGACCCCCAGCAGCACGCCGCCGATCTTGATCGCCGCCAGCGTGACCGTGGCCATGATCATCACGTTGAAGAAGACGCCCAGGTAGAGCGCCCGAAAGCCGCGCAGGAACGCCGCGATCCCACCGGAATAGCGCAGCTCGTAGAATCCGATGTCGGTGAACGCGCCCGACCGCCGCCACAGCTTCGCATAGAAGAAGACCGTGCACATCCCGGTGATCAGGAACGCCCACCACAGCCAGTTCTGGCTCACACCGCCCGTCCGCACCATGTCGGTCACCAGGTTCGGCGTGTCAGTGGAGAACGTCGTCGCCACCATCGACGTGCCCAGCAGCCACCACGGCGCCTTCCGGCCCGACAGGAAGAACTCCTGGGTCCCCTTCCCCGCGCGTCGCGCGAAGACCAGGCCGACGGCCAGGGCGATCAGGCCGTACAGAAAAACGACGAACCAATCGATACCGACGAGTTGCATGCGCTAGCGCTCCCGCTGCTGGGTGGGCTGCGGCTTCTTTATACAGCGTGACGCGCCCCCGCGCCACCGCCCAGCGGACCCGGGTGTTCCGTCGCATTCGGCGGTCGGACCCGACGGGCCCCCTCTTGCGACTCCCGACCACACTCGCCGACACCCTCTGGTGCCAGGGAGGAGGCGGAGGACCACCTCGCGAAGGTCGCGAGCACACCACTGCCTGATCGGCCGCTGCTCGCAGGTGGCGCGAGCCCGCAGCGAGTGGTCCTCCGCCTCCGACCCACCACTCGGCGACCAGCCCTACTGCGCCTGCGGGTCAGGTTGGCGATTCCAGCTTTCCCGTCGTATTGTGAGCATGCCAAACCCAGCGCACACCGATACGCTGAGACTACGAACCGAGGATCGCATGATCTCACGGCGCGATATGCTGAAGACCAGCGGCGCCGCCCTGGCGGGGCTGGCCGCCCTACCCACCGCCTGGTCGCAGCCTACCGGGTCGAGGCAGGACGACGAGGATCTCACCCAGTACGTCGACCCGTTCATCGGCAGCAGCGCCCACGGCCACACCTACCCCGGCGCCAACCTGCCATTCGGCATGGTGCAGCTGAGCCCCGACAACGGCGTGAACGGCTGGGACTGGTCCTCGGGCTATCACTGGTCGAGCGGCCGTATCGCCGGATTCAGCCACACCCACCTGAGCGGCACCGGCATCGGCGATATGTACGACCTGCTGTTCATGCCGACCTTCACCGAGGCGGCGCCGATCGGCGACTACGGCTGTAGCTTCTCCCACGAGCACGAGTCTGCCCAACCCGGTTACTACTCCGTTGACCTGCTCGATACCGGCATAACCGCCGAGCTGACTGCTACCGAGCGCGTCGGCCTGCACCGCTACACGTTCCCGGACCCGCCGCGCGGCCGGCACGCTTCCGTCATCGTAGACCTCGGCCACTCGCTCAACTGGGACAGGCCGACCGACACGAAGATCACCGTCGAGAGCCCGACGCTGATCAGCGGCCACCGCATGTCCACCGGCTGGGCGCGTGACCAGCGAGTCTACTTCGCCGCCAGTTTCTCGCGACCGTTCCGAGAACACTGGCTCGAGAGCGAGTGGACGACTTCGCCGGCCCGCAACTCGCTCCAGGGTACTCACGTCAAGGCATGCTTCCAGTTCCGCGGCAGTTCAGCTCAGCCCCTCCAGGTGAAGGTTGCCATCTCGCCGGTCAGCATCGAGGGCGCGAAGCGGAACCTGAGTCGGGAAGCGACGGGCTGGAACTTCGACGAAGCTCGACGTGGAGCACGCGAGGCATGGAACCGAGAGCTGGGACGCGTCCGGATCACGACGGCCAGCCGCGACCAAAAAATCATTCTCTATTCAGCGCTCTACCACGCGCTCCTCGCCCCGCAGCTCTTCTGCGATGTCGACGGCGCCTACCGTGGGCCCGACGGCGAAGCGCACGACGGCGGCGGGTTCCAGAACTATACTGTCTTCTCGCTGTGGGACACGTTCCGGGCCGAGCACCCACTGCTGACGCTGCTGCAGCCCGAGCGCGTGGACGACCTGATACAGTCGATGATGGCGTTCTACCGAGAGGGCGGCCTGCTGCCGGTCTGGTCGCTGGCCGGGGTCGAGACGAACACGATGATCGGCTATCACTCGGTCCCGGTCATCCTCGACGCCTGGTCGAAGGGACTCACCAGTCTGGATCCGCGTGACGCGCTGGAAGCGATGATCAAGAGCGCCACCCAGGACGCCCACGGACTGCGCTTCTACAAGTGGCCGGCACCGATCTCGCTCGAGCAGGCGCGCGCGCGGGACGCCGAGTCGAATCTGCGGCGCGTCGCGTCCGTCGAAAGACGGCACGTGCAGTCGATGGGCACCGTGGTGAGCGGCTACGAGCGTACGATCGCCGGAAACACGATTCGCTATCACTCGCCCGTGCCGGCCGCCCGCTCGGCCCTCATCTCCCGAACTGATGCCGAGCCGCAGCCCATCGAATGGGAGACCGCAGCCGTTACCGGGTTCACCCAGTCGAAGGTCAGCTTCGTCTGGCTCGCAGGGTTAGACGCCGGTGACAACGGCCGCCGCTTCGAGCTGTACGTCAACGGCGAGCGGTGGTTCAGATTCAACGGGCCGCAGGTCCGCGACCGCAGCTTCACCGCCAGGGGGCCCGGTGGCGCGACACTCACCTTCCGGGCAACGCACAGCGATCAACACAACGATCTCTTCGGCTTCATGATTTTGACGGTTCCGGCGTCGACGGTGCGGGAGGGCGAGCGATTGCAGCTCGGGCTGCAGGGCGAGACGGCCGGCACCCGTGAATGGTGCATGACCTTCGAGCACCCGATCGAATCGCGCCTCACCGTCGACAACGTGCACGCGCATGTCCAGGAGGCTGGCGAGATCCGGCAGCTGGTCCGCCTCGACATCGAGCATTACGGCCCGCCGACCGAGGCGGTGGTCTTCATCTCGCGTGGCCGGCCCGTCGAGACACGACTCGTCTTCGGTAATAACCGCCTGCTACTACCGGTCCTGCCGGTGGACCGTAAGACGCCGACGGCGGCGGCGGTCGACCGCGTCGACGGCCCCGAACTGGAAATCGAGTACCAGCTGCGGCCGGTGCGACCCTATCGCTACATCCCGGCGGACTGGGAGCCCGAGTCGGTATCGAAGACGCTCGAGTACGCCTACGACGACTGGTGCATCGCGCGGATGGCGCAGGCCCTGGGCGACGCGTACGACGCCGAGCTCTTCTATGAGCGGGCGACCTATTACCAGAGCCTGTTCGACCGCTGGGCCGGATTCATGCGGGGCCGGCTGGCTAACGGCGAATGGAAGGAGCCGTTCTCACCGACCGCGGCATCGCACCGCCAGGATGAGTACACCGAGGGCAACGCCTGGCAGTACACCTGGTACGTGCCGCACGACGTGCGTGGCTTGATCGAGCTGATGGGCGGCCGTGAAGCGTTCGTCGCCAAGCTGGACGAGCTTTTCGAGACCTCTTCCGACATGGAGGGAACGGCGCCGCCCGACATCAGCGGCATGATCGGCCAGTACGCACATGGCAACGAGCCGAGCCACCACGTAGCCTACCTCTACTCTTACGCC
>JASFTY010000200.1:0-7231 GCA_050050535.1 Gemmatimonadales bacterium
CCGGTGGTCGACAGCACCGGAAAGCCGTTGGGACTGATAACGCTGAGGCAGGTCAAGGAGATCGAGCGGGACAAGTGGCCCACGACCCAGGTGAGCAGCGTGATGACGCGGATCTGCGAGGCGGTGACGGTTCGCCCGCAGGACTCGCTGACCCAGGTGCTGAGCAAACTCGAGAAGGCAGGTGTAGGGCGAGCGCTGGTCGTGGCGGACGGGCGCCTCGAGGGCCTGATATCGAATGCGGATGTAGCGGCCTGGTTAGACAGGTACCAACAACTGCATTGACGTCGTACTCGTTGGTATCGAGGTGACCGAGAGGGAGGCGCTGTGCCGGCCCGGAGGAAAAGCCGAGAGTCTGCGGCCGCTCTAGGACAGCGCGCCGGCCGGATAGTCGAACGATTGGCTGAGGCGTACCCGGCCAGGATCGAGCTCGAGTTCAGCAACCCGCTGGAGCTGGCCATCGCCACGATCCTCTCGGCCCAGTGTACCGACGCGCGCGTAAACGAGGTTACCAAGAGCCTGTTCAAGAAGTACCGGACGGCGGAAGACTACGCGAACGCGGATCCCGAACTGTTGCAGGAGGAGATTCGGTCGACAGGGTTCTTCCGGAACAAGACGCGCTCGATCATCTCCTTCGCTCGCTCTTTGGTCGAGCTGCACGACGGAGTCGTTCCCAAGACGATGGACGAGCTGGTGCGGCTCGCCGGGATCGGTCGCAAGACGGCGAACGTGATCCTCGGCTCGGCTTTCGGGGTAAACGAGGGGATCGCCGTAGACACGCACGTGAAACGGGTCGCGCGACGCCTCGAGCTCAGCGCTGAAAGCGATCCCGACAAGATCGAAAAGGACTTGATGAAGCTGGTGCCGCAAGACGGGTGGACGGACTGCTCGCTACGCATGATCCAGCACGGGCGCTACAGGTGCGGCGCCCGCAGCCCTCAGTGCGATGGCTGTGCCCTAGAGGAGCTTTGTCCCACGGCCGGGAGTTGGTGAGGAGATACAATGTCCGATATCCGATGTTCATCGACCGATGTTCGATATCGGGCATCGAGATGGGAGACGGAGTTGTGCCATGGAACTGAATCGCGAAGAAGCGTTGGCCTTGATGCAGGAGTACACGCAGAACGAGAACCTGCGCCGGCATATGTATGCGGTGGAGGCGGCGATGCGCGCTTACGCCCGCAAGTTCGGCGAGGACGAAGAGCTCTGGGGCATCACCGGGCTGCTGCACGACTTCGACTACGAGCGCTGGCCGAACGACGAGCGGCTGCCCGACGAAGAGCACCCCAGCACGGGCGTGAAGATCCTGCGGGAGCGGGGCTATCCGGATGAGGTCCTGCAGGCGGTGCTCGGGCACGCCGAGCATACCGGGGTGCCGCGCGCGAGCTTGATGGCGAAGACGCTGTTTGCGGTCGACGAGCTGACTGGGTTCCTGACTGCCTGTGCGCTTGTGCGCCCGGATGGCATCAATGGCATGAAGGTGAAGTCGGTCAAGAAAAAGTTCAAAGACCCGAGCTTCGCGCGAGGCGTGAGCCGCGACGATGTGAACAAGGGTGTGGAAGAGTTGGGTGTCGATTTTGCGGAACACGTGCAGCTGGTGATCGAGGCGATGACTGAGATCCAGGACGAACTGGGTCTGGGAGGGGGCGGGCCGCGCTGAGGCCCGCTTTGGAGCGATGGCTATGAAGACGATCATCGAGCCTTTCCGGATCAAGGCGGTCGAGCCGATCCGGATGACGACGCGCGCCGAGCGTCTGGCGAAGATCCACGAGGCGTCCTACAACGTCTTCCGCCTGCATGCCGACGATGTTCTGGTCGACCTGCTCACCGATAGCGGTACGGGCGCGATGAGCTCGAATCAGTGGGCTGCCTTGATGCGGGGCGACGAGTCGTACGCCGGGAGCCCGTCGTTCTACCGGTTCGAGGAATCGGTGAAACGGCTCTTTCCGTTCAAGCACATCATCCCCACACACCAGGGTCGAGCGGCGGAACGGATACTGTTCAGCGTGATGTGCAGGCCCGGCCAAATCGTACCTAACAACACGCATTTCGACACGACGCGCGCCAACATCGAGTACCTGGGCGCTACGGCCGTCGATCTGCCGTGTGCGGAATCTCGCGACGTCGCCGCGCCGCACCCGTTCAAGGGCAACATGGACGTGGAAGCTCTGGAGGGTACGCTCAAGCGGGAGGGCGCCGAGAAGGTGGCACTCGTCATGATGACGATCACGGACAACTCGGGCGGCGGTCAGCCTGTGTCGATGTCCAACGTGCGCGCGGTGTCGGATGTCTGCCGTCGGTATGGGATACCGTTCTACATCGACGCATGTCGCTTCGCCGAGAACGCCTATTTCATCAAGCAGCGCGAGCCGGGTTTCGAGGGCAAGTCGGTGGCCGAGATCGCCCGCGCCCTGATGGGCTACGCCGACGGCTGCACGATGTCGGCTAAGAAGGATGGCCTGGCGAACATCGGCGGCTTCCTGGCGACGAATGACGAGGAGTTGGCCCGGCAGGAGAAGGACCTGCTGATTCTGACCGAGGGCTATCCGACGTATGGCGGCCTGGCGGGTCGCGACCTGGAGGCGATCGCCGTCGGGCTTGAGGAAGTCGTGCATGAGGACTACCTGCAGTACCGGATCGTCTCGACCGAGTACTTGGGCAAGCACATCGCGCGGGAAGGTGTTCCGATCGTCCAGCCGCCGGGCGGTCACGCCATCTACATCGACGCCAGCGCCTTTCTGCCGCACCTGGAGCCGCTTCAGTATCCGGGCATCGCGCTGGCGGTCGAGTTCTACGTTGAAGCAGGCATACGCGGCGTGGAGATCGGCAGCGTGATGTTCGGGCACGTCGACCGGGAGACCGGTGAAGAGGCGCCGGCCGAGAAGGAGTTGCTGCGGCTGGCGATACCGCGTCGCGTGTACACGCAGAGCCACGTCGACTATGCGGTGGAAGCGATTCTCGAGGTCTGGAAGCGCCGCGAGCGGATCGGCGGCTACCGGATAACGTATCAGGCGCCGTTCCTGCGGCACTTCACCGCCGGGTTCGAGCCGCTTGACGCCGGGGCTTGACCCGGCGAGGGGGAGTGAGACCATGAACACGTCAGCGATAGTCGCGATGGCACTCATCTGCGGCTTCGTCTGGGGCGGCTTTTTGGTGCTGCTGACCTACGGGATACGGAAAGAGCGGGAAAAGACTGAGGAGGGTTAGTCGGTGGCGGCTCGGCGAATAGAGTGGCAGTATGTCGTGTAGATGATGTTGAACACTGAACTTTCGTACTTGAGACTGGAGAGGTGAGAGTATGGCAGACCCGATCATTCCTCGCGAGTTTCGTGCGATGCGGCGGCCCTCGCTCGTGAAGTCCGTCGTGATGGTGCCCGTCGCGGCGGTGCTCCTGTTCGCCGTCATGTTGCCGTTCTCCTGCACGACCGTCACCGACTACGAGGTGGCGGTTCTAAAGAACCCGGTGACCGGGAACGTGGGAGACGAGTCGTTCGGCCAGGGGCTGTACTTCGCGGCTCCGGCGATCTTCTGGAAGCAGTACTCGAAGTACGATACCCGCGAGATCCAGTGGCCGATGGGCGCGCAGAGCGAGATAGCGGAGGCGCTGACCGCGGACCAGCTGACGATTACGGTGGATGCCTCTTACCGCTACCGCGTCACGCCGGAGAGTGCCGTCGATCTGTATCTGGTCGTCGGCGACATGCGCGCGGTCAACCAGTACGTGTACACCACGTACCGGAGCGCGCTGCGGGACGCGATCGCCGAGCTCACGGGCACTCAGATTCTCTCCACCGAGCGGCTGCAGATCGCCGGCCGGGTCAGGGAGCTGATGGCCGAGGAGCTGGCGCCCAAGGGTGTCGAGGTCGTCCGTTTCTTCGTCCGCGAGATTCAGCCGCCGCCGGCGGTGCGACAGGCGATCGAGCTGAAGCTGCAGCGCGAGCAGGAAGTGCAGGCGCAGAAATTCCAGACGGAGATCGTCATGGAGCAGGCGGAGCAGAAGCGGCAGGAGGCTTTGGGCATTCGTGATTCGCAGAACATCATCGGCCAGAGCCTGACTTCAGCGTACCTGTCGTACTTCTATATGCAGACGCTGCAGGAGGTCGGGCAGAAGGAAGGCAATGTGATCATCGCGCCGACCGAGGGCGGCAATCTGCTGTTCACCGTGCCGACGGCCGTTCGTCGGCAGTAGCGGCGCTCAGGGCGTCGGGTGTTCGGGGCCGGGGCGCGCCGACGGCGCGTGGGCCGGCCGAATGCTCGGGGCGAAGCTGGCCAGGAACTCGACGGCGCGCCGCTCCGCCCAGTAGACGGGTTGCCAGGGCAAAGCGCCGGCGACGAATCCGGCGTGGCCACCGCGTTCGGTGAACTCGGCGTGCAGCCACGGCGAGCGCTCGACCGCCTCGCGTGGCAGCGTGGTCTCGGGGATGAACGGGTCGTCTCTCGCGCTGAGCAGTAGCACGGGGCGGCGGATCCGGTCGAGGAAGTGGATCGAGCTCGAGCGCTGCCAGTAGTCGGCGGCGTCGCGGAATCCGTGCAGCGGGGCGGTGGCGGCGTCGTCGTACTGGCGCCAGTTGCGGGCCCGGCGGATCGCGGCGGCGTCCAGGATGTCGGGGTACTGCTCGGCCTTGTGCAGCGCCTTCTTCTTCAGCGTGCGCAGGAAGAAGTGGGTGTACAGCCGACCGATGCCGCGCGACATCTTTTCGGCCGTCGCGGTCAAATCGTAAGGCGTCGAGATGGCCGCGGCCGCCGCAACATCGTCCGCCACCTGTTCTCCCTCTTCGCCCAACCACTTGAGCAATACGTTGCCGCCCAGCGAGACTCCCACCGGCAGGATGGGTGCTCCGGGGTCCCGCTTCGCCAGCTGGCCGATCACCCAGTCGAGGTCGGCGGTCTCTCCGGAGTGATACAGCCGCGGCGCGCGGTTCGGCGTGCCGCCGCAGCCCCGGAAGTTGAGAGCGACGCCACGCCAGCCACGCTGCGCCGCCAGGCTGAGGAACCCGCGCACGTACTTCCGATCGGAGGAGCCCTCGAGCCCGTGCACCACCAGCAGTTGCGGCGAGGCGACCGGGCCGTCCATGAAGTCGAGGTCGAGGAAGTCGCCGTCAGGCGTGGTCCAGCGGGCACGGGTCGTGGCGACCTGCGGGCGGGTCCGCAGCGTGCGGTTCCAAAGGGTCTGACGATGTCGACCGCGCAGCCACCAGGCGGGGCTGAACGGCCCCACCTGCCGTTCCTCGCGGCGGTCCGCCTTTTCCTGAGCGTCGCTCACTGTGGATCGTGCTGGTGTCTGTTACGGCTGTGCTAAGTGACCGGCTCTCTTCTACCCCGGCGGTCCCGGATACGATTCATCCGGTCGGGCGGCCCAGTGCCGGGCGGTGGGGGAGGGTGCCGTCGAGCGGAGCCGTCGGCGGCCCCGCTCTTGCAGGGATCTGCGCGTTGCTGACTATATTGCGGCCGCTGACGGGCTCGCGCCAGATTCTCTCGGCCGGGCTGGGCGGGTCACTTGGGTATCCGATGTCGTTAATCGCCACAGAGCAAGATGAGTAGAGAAGTGAAGGACGGGCTAGATCCCGAGGTGCTGGAGGGCATCCTGCAGGTCATCGAAGCGGGCGCCGAGCCGGACAGGGGGCTGCTGCTGAGGGCGTTCGCCCATGCGGTGTTAGGCCGGGCGCCGACGGATTTCTTCCGCGGGCGCACCGACGCCGAGGTGTTCGAACTGATCTCGAGCACGTACGATCTGCTGGACTCGACGGCGCCGGGTGCCGTCGGCGTCCGCGTCAGGCAGCTTCCCGGATTCGGTCACACGGGTTGCGCCGCAGTGGCGATCAGCGACCGGCCGTTTGTGGTCGATACGCTGCACCAACTTCTGACGTCCAGGGGCTTCGAGATCAGGAACGAGCTTCACCCGATCATCGTCGTCGAGCGTGACGAGGCGGCCAAGGTGGTGGCGATCCGTGACTGGAGGTCGGAGGGTCCGAAGTACGCGGTACCGTACTGCGAGTTCGAGGGCCATCTCGATGAGGAGATCGTCCGCTCGCTGGAGGCCGAGCTGCGCAACTGCATGGAAGAGGTGCGATTGGCGACCGACGACTTCCAGCCGATGCGCAAGATGACGGACCTGGTTTGCGAGGAGCTCCGGCGTTTAGCAGTGCGGTTCCCCGACCGCGCTCCCGAAGTAGACGAGGTCACAGCCTTTCTCCGTTGGTTAAAGGACGGAGGCTTCGTCTATCTCGGCTACCGCGGCTACGAATTCCGCAAGGATACTGATGGCCGGCGCATAGCCGGCGTCGAGCGCGGTTCCGGGCTGGGCATCCTGCGGCGCGAGAGCGACTCTTCGGCGTGGGTGCCGAAGGCACTGGACGAGTTTCCGGCCGAGTTGCGGGCGCGCGCTCTAACGGGCCCGCTGCTGATCGTGACGAAGGCGAATTCCGAGTCGCACGTGCATCGCCGGGCACGCATGGACTATGTAGGAATCAAGAGGTTGGACGCAGCCGGCGAAGTCGTCGGCGAGCATCGTTTCCTGGGTCTGTTCACCTGGAAGGCCTACACCGAGCAGTCGGGCGACATTCCGATCCTGCGTGAGAAGTTGAAGAGTGTGCTGGCCGCTGAGCACCTGCCTGAAGGTTCACACGACCACAAAGCGGTCGTACAACTCTTCAACAACATGCCCAAGGAGGAGCTCTTCCTGGTCGGCGTCGAGGACCTGCGCGAGCGGATCCGGGCGATCATGGCAGCGGAGGATTCCGGTGACGTGCGCCTCCTGTTCACACCCGACATCCTCGGGCGTGGTGTCATCGTGATGGTCATTCTGCCCAAGCGCAATTACTCCGACGAGGTGCGCGGTCGGCTGCGGCGCGAGATCGCCGAAGTGCTGGGCGGCAGCGTCCTGAATGACCATCTGGTGCTCGGTGAAGGCGAAGCGGCGCGCATGCATTTCTACATGTCGGCCAGCCCGGATCGGATCGCCGAGGTCGATGTGAAGGCGCTGCGCGATCACGCGGCGAAAATCGCCCGGACCTGGAAGGAGCGGCTGCGCGGCGCGCTGGGTGGTCGGTATGGCGCTCAGGATGTCCGCCGGCTGGAGGGCAAGTATGTCGATGCGTTTTCGCCGGAGTACGTGACCACGATCGATGTGGATACGGCGGTCGAGGATATCGGTCGACTCGAGGCACTAGAGCGAACCGGGCTAATGCAGGTGGCGATGGAGCCGTACGTGAGTGGGGGCATCGAGGCGACTCAA
>JASFTY010000201.1:0-7200 GCA_050050535.1 Gemmatimonadales bacterium
CGAGGGCCGACTGACAGTTGCGTCGTTGCTCGGGCGCCACGGGTACAGAACGGCCGCCGTGGGCAAGTGGCATCTCGGGCTCGGGTCCGGCGAGCAGACGGACTACGCGCAACTCTTGCGTCCCGGCCCGAACGCGGTCGGTTTCGACTACTTCTTCGGTATTCCCGCGTCACTGGACATGACGCCGTACGTCTACGTGGAGAACGAGCAAGTCGTCGCGCTGCCGACCGATTCCATAGACGCGAGCACTATGCGGCGTAGCGGTGGCAACGGCTTCTGGCGTGGTGGCGCCATCGCTCCCGGGTTCCGGCACATCGATGTGCTGCCCACGCTCACCGATCGGGCAGTGGCGTTCATCGAGGGTCAGGAGCGTTCGGGACGACCGTTCTTCCTCTACCTCGCGCTCACGGCGCCGCACACCCCGTGGCTCCCCACAGCGGATTTCGTAGGGCGCAGCGGAGCCGGCCCGTACGGCGACTTCGTCGCACAAGTGGATGCGGCGATCGGAGCCGTCCTCGATGCCCTGGCACGGACGGGTTTCGACGACAACACGCTCGTCTTCGTGACCAGCGATAATGGCGCGCACTGGCTGGCGTCCGACATCCAGGAGTACCGGCATCGGGCGAACGGCACGCTGCGAGGCCAGAAAGCCGATATCTGGGAAGGCGGCCATCGGGTGCCCTTCATCGCCCGGTGGCCGGGTCGCATCGCGGCCGGCAGGTCGAGCGACGAGACGATCAGCCTCACCGACCTGCTGGCCACGGTGGCGGACATAGTCGACGCGACGCTGCCTCCAGATGCCGGGGAAGACAGCTACAGCCTGCTTCCGGTTCTCCTCGGCGAGGGCACGGAGTCGCCCCTGCGTGAGGCGACCGTCCACCATTCGCTGAACGGGATGTTTGCGATTCGGCAGGGGCCATGGAAGCTGATCGAGGGTCGCGGGTCGGGTGGTTTCAGCGAACCGCGCTCGCTGGAACCGGCTCCCGGTGAGCCGGCTGGCCAGCTGTACAACCTTGAAGATGATCCTGGTGAGGTAGTCAACTTATACGCCGAGCGACCCGACATCGTAGCTCGCCTGCGTGCACTCCTGAGGCAGTACCGAGAGGCAGGGCGAAGTGCACCGGCGCCGCGAGGTGACGGAACACGCACGGCCGCCGTCGGGACCGGGGTGACGGGTTGACTGGCGTCTATCGCTCGCCGCAGCGGTCGATGGCCTACACCCGGGTCGATGGCCACTTCTACGCTACGAAAGCGGTTCCGTGATGTCACAGCGGAATAGTCCAAGCATGGCATGTTGCTGGCTGCTACTGGTGCTGATTACCGCCAGCGTGGGAGTGGGCTGTAGAGTCGAGCGTCATGCCCCTGAACGGCCGAACATCATCCTGATCATGGCCGACGACTTGGGCTACGAGACGCTGGGCGTGAACGGTGGCACCTCCTATCGGACGCCGCATCTCGACGCGCTCGCCAGCTCGGGCATGCGCTTCACGCAGGCCTACTCGACCCCGCTCTGTACCCCCACCCGGGTCCAGTTGATGACCGGGCAGTACAACTTCCGCAACTACGTCGGTTTCGGGTTGCTGGATCCGGAAGAGCGGACCGTCGCCCACCATCTGCAGGCGGTCGGCTACCGCACCGCCGTGGTCGGCAAGTGGCAGCTGTTCGGGAACGAGCGGCAACGCGCCCTGGCAGGAGGTCGGGCCGGTAGCTTGCCGGAGCAGGCGGGCTTCGATGAGTACGCGTTGTGGCAGGTCGAGGCGCGCGGCTCGCGCTACAAGGATCCCTACCTCGAGATCAGCGGCCGGTCGCCCGGGGAGTACTCCGGGAGGTACGGGCCCGACGTGTTCGCCGAGTACATCGAGCGCTTCCTGGAGCGTCACCAGGACGAGCTCTTCTTTCTCCACTACCCGATGGTGCTACCGCACGACCCTTTCCAACCCACGCCAGATGACCCCGGCTATGCCGCCTTCGATCCGGCCAGTGGGCTCAACGACACCGAATACTTTGCGAGCCACGTGAGCTACCTTGACGAGGTGATCGGCCGGATCGTTCGGCAGCTGGAACGGCTGGAGCTGCGCGAGCACACTTTGCTGCTGTTCACGGCCGACAACGGCACCGACCGCGACGTCGTGTCCCGGCTGGGTGACCGAGTGATTCGGGGCAACAAGGGGTACACCACCGAGGCGGGAACGCACGTACCTCTGATAGCGAGCTGGCCGGCGACTATCGCGCCAGGCCAGGTGAACGACAATCTCATCGATTTTACCGACTTCTTGCCCACGCTGCTCGATGCCGCGCAGATCGAGGTCCGCGAGGACCTCGTTACGGACGGGTTGAGCTTCTATCCACAACTGCTGGGAGCCGCGGACACGGTACGGGCCTGGGTGTTCTGCCACTACGCGCCGAAATGGGGCAACTTCACCGATCGCCGCTTCGTGCATGACGGGGCGTGGAAGCTCTATGCCGACGGATCCTTCTATTCCCTCGCGGGGGATCCCGAGGAGCAGCGCCGGCTGCCCGAAGAGGAACTGACGGACGAGGCACGTAGGATGAGACAGTACCTGCAAGGCGTTCTCGATCGTATGCGCTAGGACTCAGCTTACGGTCGCCCCCTCGCGATGACGGGGGCGATGCAATCGGAGGGAGACCGGCAGATGACGGACCATCGTTTCCGACGCGGCTCTCTGAAACGTTTGGGTGCCGCCGCACTGCTGCTGGCGGCCGGGTTGGCAGCGGGCGGCTGCGCTCGCACCGACGACTTACCCAACGTCGTGCTCATCTTCACCGACGATCAAGGCTACGCCGATGTGGGCGTCTACGGAGCGACGGGCTTCAGCACGCCGCATCTCGATCGGCTGGCCGCCGAGGGCATGCGCTTCACCGACTTCCACGTCAGTCAGGCCGTATGCTCGGCGTCGCGGATCTCGCTGTTAACGGGCGCCTATGCGCAGCGGGTCTCCATCCTCGGTGCGCTCGGTCCCTTCGCGGAGGTCGGCATCAATCCCGACGAGATGACGATAGCCGAGATGCTCAAGGAGCGGGGATACGCCACGGGGATCGTCGGCAAGTGGCATCTGGGGCATCTCGAGGAGTTCCTGCCTCTGCAGCACGGGTTCGACGAGTACCTGGGCCTGCCGTACTCCAACGACATGTGGCCGATCGATTATGACGGCCGCCCGGCGACCGGCGGCAACAAGGCGAGCTATCCGCCGCTGCCGCTCGTCGACGGGATAGAAACGGTGGAGACAATCGACGATCTGGCGGGCCAGGCCACGCTGACCACGCGTTACACCGAACGGGCCGTCAGTTTCATCGAGCGGCACAGTCACGAGCCGTTCTTCCTCTACCTGGCCCATTCGATGCCCCACGTGCCACTGGGCGTCTCGGACAAGTTCGAGGGCCACAGCGCCCAGGGCATGTACGGAGACGTGATCGAGGAGATCGACTGGTCCGTGGGCGAGGTACTCGCGGCGCTGGACCGCCAAGGGCTGGCGGACAACACGTTGGTGATCTTCACCAGCGATAACGGGCCATGGCTCAACTTCGGCAATCATGCGGGGTCCACGGGTCCCTTGCGGGAGGGCAAGGGCACGGCGTTCGAGGGCGGAGTTCGGGTACCGGCGATCATACGCTGGCCCGGCCGGATCGAACCGGGATCGGTTAATGGGAGGATGGCCTCGACCATCGATATCCTTCCTACCCTGGCGGCCATCACCGGCGCGCCGCTGCCGGAGCTGCCGATCGACGGCGTGGATATCGTGCCGCTGTTGGAGGGCGACGAGTCGACGAATCCGCGAGACCGGTTCTACTACTACTACGGCGGCGAGCTGCGGGCCGTACGCGAGGGTAAATTCAAGAGGGTTTATCAGCATCGCACGCGGTCTTATTTGGGCGTCGAGCCGGGCATGGGCGGTCTTGCCGGTCCCTACACCTTTCCCACCGTTCCGGCCGCGCTCTACGACCTCGAAAACGACATCGGCGAGACCACCGATGTCTCGGCGGATCACCCGGAGATCGTTCGGCGGCTCGATGCTCTGGCCGATTCGGTCCGCGAGGCCCTGGGCGACCGGTTGACCGGTCGCAGCGGCACGGAAGTGCGACCACCGGGGCGACGCGGGTTCGACCGGTCCGAGGCAGTGACGCATCTGGCGGTAGGCGCACCGGTGACGTTGACCGGCCCTCCCAGCCCCAGGTACCCGGGCCAGGGACCGCCGTCTCTGACGGACGGGGCGCTGGGCAGCCGGGACCACAACGATGGACGCTGGCTGGGGTTCGAGGGCGATGACCTGGAGGCGGTGATCGATCTTGGGAGGCCAGTGACAGTAAGACGAGTTGGCATCGACTGTCTGCGGGCCCAGATCTCGTGGATCTTCCTGCCCCAGTGGGTGGAGTTCGCGGTATCGGCAGACGGGGACGACTGGCAGACGCTGGGTCGGGTGCCGGTCACACTGGAGCAGAATCCCAGAACTGGAACAGAGCGGGTGGCGGCAGAGGTCCGCGCCGGGCCGGTTCGCTACGTCCGGGTTCGCGCGCGGAATCTGGGCGAATGCCCGGAGTGGCATCCCGGGGCGGGGGGCGAGGCGTGGCTGTTCGTGGACGAGATTTTCGTGGAGGGTGGCGAGAATGATTGAGATGGCGAGTACGACCGCCAGGCGCTGTTCGATACTCCTGACGGCTGGGCTGCTGTCCCTGACCGCATGCCAAGCGCGGGACACGGAGGAGGCGACCGAGTATTCGGTCGATCCGGATCGGCGCCCCAACGTCATCGTCATCGTCGTCGACGACCTACGTTGGGACGAGCTGGGGATCGCCGGCCATCCCTATCTCGAGACGCCGAACGTCGACCGACTGGCGCGCGAGGGCGCCTATTTCACGCGCGCCTTTCACGCCGTACCTCTCTGCTCGCCGAATCGCGCCACTATTTTGACGGGTCAGTACCCGTCGCGTCACGGGATCATCGACAACGTGGCGCGGAACCGGGCGAGTCATCGATTGCAGACCTTCCCGCCGACGTTGCAGGCTGAGGGCTACGAGACCGCCTTCCTGGGCAAGTGGCATATGGGCAATGATCCCACACCCCGGCCGGGCTTCGACTACTGGGCGGCCATCCCGGGGCAGGGACGCACCGTCGATCCCGAGCTGTACGAGGATAGGCGGATCCACACGGTCGAGGGGTACATCACCGACGTCCTGACCGACCGGGCGGTGGCGTTCATCGAGCGCGACCGCGCGGGCCCGTTCTTCCTCTATATAGGACACAAGGCGATCCATCCCGACGCCCGGCAGCTGGACGACGGGTCCGTGGATCTTGCGGTACCGCGCGGGTACGTCCCGGCGCCGCGACACCGGGGGCGCTACGAAGAGAACGTGTTCCCGCGCCGCGCGAACGTCATCTCATCGCTGGACGATCTGGCGGACAAGCCGGCGCTGCGCAGGGCGTTGCTGAACAAGAGCTCGCCGGAGATGATCGAGATGTTCGGCGAGCGTGAGCTCGACCCCGGCACGAGCGAGGAGACGATCCGGCGGCGCGCCGAGATGCTGCTGGCGGTCGACGACGGCCTGGGCCGAATCGTCGCTGCGCTGGAACAGCGCGGCATCCTGGACCAGACCTTCATCCTGTTCACCAGCGACAACGGCTTCTTCTACGGCGAGCACGGACTCTCCGTCGAGCGCCGCCTGCCGTACGAGGAATCGATCCGGGCACCCTTGATCGTGCGGTACCCGCCGGCGGCGGAAGCCGGCTCGCGGATCGACGAGCTCGTGGTCTCCGCCGATATCGCGCCGACGGTGCTCGAGCTCGCGGGCGCGCCGATCGGCGATCACATTCAGGGCCGCTCGTTCGTGCCGCTGCTGCGGGGCGACGCCGGCGATTGGCGTCGCTCGGTCCTGATCGAGTTCTACACCTACGAGAACCCGTTTCCCTGGCTGGTCGACATGGACTACCGCGCCATCCGCACCAGCCGCTACAAGTACATACACTGGATGCAGCACCCGGACGAGAACGAGTTGTACGACTTGGTCGAGGATCCCTACGAGACCCGGAACCTGATCGGCGACCCCGGCCTGGCGGATGTCCTGGTCGACTTGCGGGCCGAGCTGGCGGCGGCGGTGCTCGACGCGATGCAGTTGGCCCGATAACTGTTGCGCTCTGCAGGGTACTTACGAATGGAAGGTTCAGTCGCGGCGACGGCATCGGGCGGGTTTCAAGTCTTCGTCAAACCCGTGGGTGCCATCTGCAACCTCGACTGCCGCTACTGCTACTATCTGGCGAAGGAGAACCTTTACCCGGACGTCGAATCCTTCCGCATGAGCGATGAGGTTCTCGAAGAGTACATCGTTCAGCACATCGAGGCTTCCACCGATGACGTTGTCCGCTTCTCCTGGCACGGCGGTGAGCCGGCCATCCTCGGCGTCGACTACTTCCGTCGGATCGTCGAGCTGCAGCGCAGACACGCGCCTGCCGGCAAACGGATCTTCAACGCCATCGTGACCAACGGCACGTTGCTCGATGAGAACTGGTGCCGCTTCCTCGCCGCGGAAGGCTTCGCCGTCGGGCTCAGCCTCGATGGCCCCAGTGAGCTACACGACCGCTACCGGGTGACCAAGGGTGGGAAGCCCACCCACAGGCAGGTGATGCGCGCTCACCGACTGCTGAGGCGGCACCGGGTACCCTGCGATATACTCTGCGTCGTCCACGATGCGAACGTCGGCCAACCCGAACGGGTCTACCGGTTCTTCAAGGAGATCGGTGCGACATATGTGGGATTCCTGCCGCTGGTGGAGCGGCGGGCCGATCTACCTGGAGGGGTCGGCGAGCACACGGTCGCGGCCGAGCCGTTCGGCTCGTTTCTCTGCAATATCTTCGACGAGTGGGTCCGGCACGACATCGGCCGGATCATGGTCCAGATATTCGACGAGGCCGCCAGGCCGGTCCGCGGGCTGGAACATTCGCTGTGCATCTTCCGCGAGACCTGCGGGGATGTCCCCGTGCTCGAGCACAACGGCGACCTGTACTCGTGCGATCACTTCGTTGATCGGGAACACCTGCTGGGCAATATCCGGGAGACCCGACTCGCCAAGCTGCTGGAGGGCCCGGCGCAACTGCAGTTCGGAAGCAGCAAGCGAGACTCGCTACCGCGCTTCTGCCTGGAGTGTGACGTGCGGGCGATGTGCAATGGCGGCTGTCCGAAGGACCGGTTC
>JASFTY010000202.1:0-7160 GCA_050050535.1 Gemmatimonadales bacterium
GATCTTCCTCGGTCTCGTCGGCGTCTTTACACTACTCGTCGCCGGCATCGGCGTCGCCAATATCATGTACGTCGTCGTCCGCGAGCGCACCAAAGAGATCGGCATCAAGCTCGCCATCGGCGCCAAGAAGCGCCACATCATGAACCAGTTCATCTTCGAGGCCCTCGGACTCACTCTCGTCGGTGGCAGCGTCGGACTCGCCTTCTCCGTCGCCGTCGTCCTACTCGTCGATAGCCTGCCCGCCGAGGACGGCGCCGCCGTCTACCTCGCCAACCCGAAGCTCTCCATACCGATCGCTCTCATCTGCGCCCTCACACTCATCCTCATCGGACTCGCCGCCGGCGTCCTGCCGGCGCGCCGCGCCGCCAGGGTCGACCCCGTCGAGTCGCTGCGCTACGAGTAGCGTGGCGGCCGTTTACTAGATCCATAGTTGACAAACCTCCACCACTCCACTATCATCTACTAGAAGCTTAGTAGACCGCGGAGTCTGCACCTTGAATCCCATATTCACCGATCGCGAGCTCGACGTCATGGCCGTGCTCTGGGAGCACGGCCCGGCCACGGTCCGCGAGGTCCAGGAGCGCCTCGAGCCCGACCTCGCCTATACCACGGTCCTGACCGTGCTGCGGACGCTGGAGGCGAAGGGCCACGTGCGGCACGAGCCGGAAGGCCGGGCGCATCGGTACCATCCCATG
Organism: Gemmatimonadales bacterium; assembly: GCA_050050535.1. Classification (GTDB taxonomy): domain Bacteria; phylum Gemmatimonadota; class Gemmatimonadetes; order Palauibacterales; family KS3-K002. The sequence goes on from JASFTY010000202.1 coordinate 696, forward strand.
GTGGCGCGAGCTGCGGCGGGTGCCAGCGCGCTGCGCCGCCTGGTCAGCAAGGTGTTCGAGGGCTCGCCCGAGGCGCTGCTCACCCAGCTGGTCGCGGATGAGGAGCTGTCGGAGGAGGAGCTGCGCCGTTTGCGGCGACTACTGGACAAGCGATTGGGGGAGGAGGCTGAGCGATGATCGCCCTGTGGATCGCCTACTGTCTGTTCATCTCGCTGGTGCTGAGTGTGGCGGCGCTGGCGGCGGAACGCGGGTTTGCCGCCTATCGCCGACCGCTGCGCTGGGTCTGGGCGGCGGCGCTGGTGGGCTCGATCGGTCTGCCGCTGGCGGCGATGCTGTTTCCCGCCTGGCGCGGCCTTTCGACGGTTCGCTTACAGCCCGCGTTGGTGACGGCGATCGAGGGTATCACGCTAGCGGCGGGATCGCTCAGTGTGGTGGAGCCGGCTCGAGCGCGGCTCATCGGGCTCGACGGTGCGCTTATCGTCCTCTGGCTGCTCGCTTCGGTTGGGCTCGCCGTCTTTTTCATCCGCTCGTACGTGCGGCTGCGCGGTGAATCGAAGACCTGGTCGCAGAGCAGGCTCGGGGCGCGGACCGTGCTCGTGTCGCGCGATCGTGGGCCCGCGGTCACCGGCTTCTTCAAGGGCGCGATCGTCCTGCCGTCCTGGGTGCTGGAGATGGAACAGCAGGTCGGCGAAATCATCCTGCTGCACGAGGAGGAGCATCTGCGGGCGGGCGATCAACGTCTTCTCGGACTCGGCCTGCTCTCTTTGGTACTCGCGCCCTGGAACTTGCCGCTCTGGTGGCAGGTGCGGCGGCTGCGGCTGGCGATCGAGCTCGATTGCGACGGCCGGGTACTGCGAAGAGGCGCGCACCCACGTCACTACGGCGACCTGTTGCTCGAGGTGGGCCGCCGCGCCTCCGCCATATCACTGTTACCGACGACGTTCTCGGAAAGGAAGACATTCCTCGAGAGGAGAGTTGACAACATGACGCGCGGGACACCCAAGCACCGTTTCTGGCATGCGGCGGCCGCCACAACCCTGGCCGCCGCGCTGCTCGCCGTCGCCTGCGAGACTCCAGCGCCGGAGGGCCTGACCGAGCAGAGCCCGGGCGAGCCGGTGCGCTCCCTGGCACCGCCCCCGGCCGACCTGGACCAACTGCGGGCGGAACCGCACCTCACACCCTACACGGCGGCACCGAAGATCAAGGACCGGGAAGCCGCGATCGACGCTGTTCTTCAACACTACCCCGACGAGTTGAGAAGCGCCGGCGTCGGCGGCACCGTCTATGTCTTCATATTCATCGAGACCGACGGCACCGTGGGCAACGCCGTACTGCAAGGAAGCTCCGGCAACGAGGAGCTCGACGCCGCAGCGCTGGCCGCCGCCCGCGAGATCGAGTTCACCCCGGCCGTCAACATGGACGAGCGGGTTCCCGTCTGGGTGGCCTTCCCGATCGTCTTCCAGGCGCCCGAGGGATCCGGCGAGCAGGTATCGATCATCCAGGGCCTGCCCATGCCGCCATCAACGGTCGATGCCGGCGAGGGGCCGCTCGTACTGGTGGACGGTATACTAGTCTCTGATGATTTTGACCTGAAGGACGAGCTGGACGCCCTGGACATCGAGAGTATCGAGGTCATCAAGGGTTGGGCGGCCGCCGCCCTGTACGGGCCGCGGGCGGCGAACGGCGTCATACAGATAACGACCAAGCGTAACGGCTAAGCCCAAGCTCGCGGCCCTACGCTAGAGCTGCACCCGCTGGTCCAACTTCCCGAGCACGATCAGCTGGATACAGATCATTAGCCCGATCGTCACCCAACCGGCGGTCTCGTACGTACCACCCGCGTCGAGGATGCCGTAGACGATCGCTGCCACGGCGAGCGCGACCCAGATGAGCGTGAAAACGGCATAGGCGCCGAGCGGCACTCCCACATACGCCTCCGCCTTCTCCTGCCGGCGGAACTTGAAGTAGAGTCGCCCCTGGACGACGGCGTACAGCGTGCAGAAGACAGCGAAGAACCAGCGCGCGACGATGTCTGTTACCGTCTCCATCGCGCCGCTCACCGGGATCAGGATGGCAAGCACCAGCCCGACGACCACAACGGCAGGCAAAATGAATGTCAGGGGTTTCTTCCGCGTGCCGTCAGTCATGCTAGCCGCTCAGTAGATGCGAAACTGCAAGCGGACCAGGCGCCCAGGTTGCGGCAGCCCCCACTGGTCGTAGACAGCCGTGTCGGTGACGTTGTCCAGCGCCAGCACCAGCTCGAGGCGGCGCCCCGAGCGGCCGAGGTCGAAACTGCGGCCGACCTCGAGGTCCAGCCACGTATCGCTACTCAAGCGGACCTGGGTATCGAGGTCCGGGTGCACGCAGTAGCGAGGCCCCAGGTGTCGCAACCTTCCCGTGCTCCAGGTGTCGAAGCCCAGCGGCACGGACAACCCCAGGCCGCCGGCGATCCACGGTTGGTACTCGGGCTCGCCCTGACCCTCGGGCGCGGTCGGATCCTCCTGCGTGACGTCCTTGATCGTCAGGTCCCCGGTCACCGAGAAGCGACGCCACTGATAGGTCGCCAGCAGCTCGACCCCGAGGCTGCGGATCCGGTCCCGGTTCTGGCGCTGTAGCATCCCGTCGCCCACGCTGGCGCGAACGATCGCGTCGCTCAGGTGCTGATAGAAACCGACGACCTGCAGCTCGAGCCGGCGCCTTCCGGCCGTGAGCCCCAACTCGGCAACGGCCAGCACCTCGGGAGCGAGGTTCTCGTTGACCACGAACTTACCCAACGCACCCGAGTACAGCTCGCGCAGCGCCGGGAAGCGGACGCGTCTACTCAGGCCGCCGTGCAGGATGACGTTCCCTTCTCCGATCGCCAGGGTGCCGCCCGCCCGAGCACCCCATTCCCAGATGGCGTCCCGCGACGGACGGCCGCCCGTCTCCGGCGTGTCGGAGCCGTCGACGCTCACTCCGATGCTGATGCGCGCCCGCGGTGCCGACCCGCCGGCCTCGAACAGCTGCTGCTCGACCTCGAGCCCCAGGCTCCAGAGCCGCTGCCGATACGTGGCGCGCTCGTCCGGCTCGATGAACTCCTTGTGCCGCGTCTCGGCCAGCGTCAAGGCGCCGCGCAGAATACCGTTGTCGCCCAGGGTATGATCGCCGAGCAGACGAAACGACAGCGTGCGATCCTCCCCGGTCTCGCCGCCGTTTATCGAATCGTACGCCAGGCTCTCGTATGTATCGATCTCCATCTCACCGAAGTCGAGCCCCACGCTCGCCTCCAAGTCGCCCTCACCCCACGGCGTCGCCGACCAACCGGTGCCGCCCGACACCGCCGTGACCCAGCGCGACGATTTCGGATAGCGCCAGAGCCGCGGACTCGTCATGTCCAGTTCCGGCGGCACGCCACGTTCCGACAGGAAACCGATCGAGGACAGCGAGACCCACTCGCCACCGTTCGCCTCGTAGCGCGCGACGAGGTAGCCGTTGCCGTGCTCGAAGTCGCTGTTCAGCCGCTCGTCCGGATCCGCCGGTGAAGGCTGCTCGACACCCGACGGCAGCGGCACGGCGGAGCGTTTCCGGTAGCCGCCGCCGGCACGCAGAACCAGCTCACCGGCGCCGCCGCTGAACCGCCTCGCCAGCCCCGCCGCCAGGCTGGTGCTGCCGAGATTGTCCACACCCCCAGCCAACTGCAGCCGCGGTGCCTCGACCGCTCGAGCCCCGTCACCTACCGAAACCAGCATCACGCCACCCAGCGCGTTCGGCCCATAGAGCACCGACGAGAGGCCGCGCACGACGGTCAGCTCACGCGCCGCCGTCAGCGGCACGATGCTCAGGTCGGTGCGGTTGTCCCAGCCCAGCGTTATCGGGATCCCGTCCACCAGTACCGCCACGCGCCGCGATTCCATCCCGCGGAGCTGCGGCTGCGCCTCACCCCGCGAGTTCTCCCTGATCTGAACCAGCGGCATGCGGCGAAGTACTTCCTCGAGCGTCGGTGCCGGCGCCGCCGGTACCGAGTCGATCCCGGCCGTTATCGCGCTCGCGCCACCCGCCGTGGCGACCGGCCGAGCGACGCGTACCGTCAACCCTCCGATCGTGACAACGCTATCGGGCGGAGGAAGCGTATCCGGCTCCTGCGACCAGGCGGTGCCCGCACCGCAGAACCACACCAACGCCGTCAGGATGACACAACTATACCGATGGACTCCCTGTCTCCGGTTGACTTTCACGAGCTCCCAACCCCTTGCCTCTCTCGCGCCACAATCCAGCAACTGCAACCGTCATCCGTCTTCCATCAAGAGACTAGCCACTAACCCCGCATCGGTGCAACGGAACGCGCCTACCGTCCTCACCCCGGCCGCCGGGCACGGATGAACGCCGAGCTGTATCTCACCTCCGCCAGCCACTCGTCCGCGACCTCGACGCCGAACGCTCTGCCCAGCTCCTTCAGCTCCGCCGCCTCATAAGTACGCGTGATCTCAACCTCGACGTCGACGAACCCGGCGACCGCGAGTTTGGCTCGATATTCGTCCTCGTGCAGCGCTCCGGCCACGCAACCGCTCCAGGCCTCGATATTCCGTCGCACCGCCTCCGGTACCCTGCCTCGGAAGACGACATCCGAAACGGCGAACCGCCCACCTGGCCTCAACACGCGAAACGCCTCACCCAGAACCCGGTCTTTGTCCGTCGACAGGTTGATCACGCAGTTCGATATTACCACATCGACGCTCGCATCCGGGAGCGGCACGTCCTCGATCGTGCCCCGCAGGAACTCGGCGTTCTCTACACCCGCTTCCCGCTGGTTGCGACGCGCCAGCTCCAGCATCTCGTCCGTCATGTCGACGCCGTACGCCCTACCCGTCGGGCCGACTCGGCGAGCCGAGAGCAGTACGTCGATCCCGCCACCCGATCCGAGATCCAACACCACCTCCCCTGCCCTCAACTCCGCCAGCGCCGTCGGATTCCCGCACCCCAGCGATGCCTGCGCCGCCGCCTCCGGAACCTCGGCGACATCGTCGGCCGCGTAGATATCCCGTGATATGACACCCTGCTCGGCCGACTCGCAGCAGCTCGGCCCCGGCTGCGCCGGCCCACAACAGCTCGTGCGCCGCGCCGCCGCGACCTGTCGGGCCGCCGCCGCGTAGCGCCGGCGCACTGCCTCCCGGATCTCCTTCTCTTCGCTCATCTCATCCCCCCATACGTGATCCGCCGCCTCTCCGATTCGCACTCCGCCCGCCCGCCGTCAGATGGCCCGCGCCGCTGATCAGCGCGCCGGAACCTCCAGCGGCTCATCGGTGCCGACGAACTCCAGCTCCGCCTCCTCGACCATACGCTTGAACGCGGCCACGTCCTCGGCGAAGGCACGATTGAAGTCGGCGATGATCTCACGGAGCTGAGCCTCGACCGCCGCCAGGTACGTCTCCTGAGACGGCGTCGGCGCATCCCACGACGAGCTCAGCGAGCCCCGGACATAACCGAGCCGGCTGTACACATCCGTCGGATAGACGATGCCCTTAGCCGTGCCCGGCGGCGTCCACAACTTATGCTCCAGCTCCCTCAGCACCTTCCTGAGATCCTCCCCAGCCTGCGCCAATTCCTCGAGTGTGCCGCCCTCATCATCGTCGTCGTCCGCGACCGCGCCCTCGTCTTCGTCCTCGCCCGCGTCCGCGTCCTTCGCCCGCTCGAGCGCGTCATCGATTTCGGATCGTGTCTCACCGATCCGCTCGACCGCCTCCGCGATCGTCTCCTGCAACGCGCCGACGTGCATCACCAAATCGAATTTGGCCTGACGATCGGACCGCCGGATGTCGTAGCGCGGGTCGGGGAGCACCGTGACCGAGCCGCTGACCTCGCGATCGCCGTACTTCACCGTGACGCCGTAGCTGCCGGGCAGCACGTCGGGGCCGCCACCGCCCCCGAAGAAGGCCGACTCTTCACCGGCGCCGGGCCGCTCGAACCCGTCGCGGTCCAGGCGCCAGACGACGCGGTTCACACCCAGCGTCGCCGGCCGCTCGAAGCTGCGGATCAGCTCGCCGTCGCCGTCTGTGATCTCGATCGTCACCTGCGGCTCGCGCTCCCGGCGCCCTTCCGCTTCCTCTTCCTCGGCCTGCGCACCCCGTTCCGCCTCGCTGCGTTCACGCTCGATCTCTTCGTTCGGGTGCGGCAGGCCTTCGACGTTCAGCGAAAACGTTATCAGTGCGCCGTACGCCCGGTTCTCGCCACGGAACTCGCCGTTGCCCGGGAAACGCGACGCGCCGGTCTGCTTGACCATGTACTGGATGGCGTCGGGTATCTCGAACAGGTGGATCGGCTCGGCCAGCGTCGCCGCCGATAGCTCGCGCAGCGGACGGATATCGTCGATGATATACACCGAACGCCCGTGCGTCCCGATCACCAGATCGTGCTCGCGCGGGTGCACCACCAGCGCCATCATCGACGCCGTCGGCAGCCCGTGCTCCCACTCCAGCCAGCTCGCGCCTC
>JASFTY010000203.1:0-7153 GCA_050050535.1 Gemmatimonadales bacterium
TCCCGCGCCAGCGGCCTCATCCGTGCCAGACTCAGCGCGCCGCGAACGACCCCGTCGAGTCGACGGACCTCCTCCAGTGACGTCGCCAGCGGGCCGACACACTCGTCCGGCATTCGACCGGCCGCCGCGTGCCGCTCGAGCCGCTGCAGGTTGAGCTTGATCGAGGTGAGGGGATTGCGGATTTCGTGCGAGAGGCGCGCGGCGAACCCTCCGACCGCCGCCATGTGGCGGCTCTCGCGGATCCGGCGCAGCGTCTCCTCCACCCGCTCCACCATGACTGTGAAGGCCGCAGAGAGCCGACCGACCTCGTCGCTGCCGCTGGCGGGGAGGGCAGGTGAGTAGTCGCCCGCCGCCACCGCGTCGGCCGCTTCCGTCAGCTGCTCCAGCGAGCGCGTGGCGCGGCCCGTGAGGAGCAGGAAGGCCAGGAAGACGGCAGCCGTGACCAGCAGGAAGAGGGCCAGCTGTAAGCGGCGCGTCCGGGCGAACGGGCCGGAGAACTCATCGGCGGCACTCGTGGCCAGGACCGTCCAGGGCGGCGTCTCGAGGTTGACGAACGAGGCGACGCGGGTGGAATCCCCGAGATCGAAGACGACGTCCCCGCTGCCACCAGCCAGCCGACTCGCATCCACACCCCAGCCGGTTGGGCCGAGCAGGACCGAGGCGCGCGCCTGCAGCTGGGACCGCCGGGGGTGGTACACGACCCGGTCGTCCCGGCGGTCCAGTACGACGCTGTAGCCGGACCGGCCGAACGTTCGCGACAGAGCTTCGGAGGGCAACACCTGGTCGAGGCGAGCCATCGCCACGACCGTGCCCAGTCGCGCCGGTGTCCCCGCGTCCCGGATCGGCCGCTCGAACCGCATGCCTTCCCCGGCCAGGCGACCGCCCAACTCATCCGCCCGCGCCCGCTCGGCTCGGCTCGCGCCGAAGCTATAGAGGACCGCGCCTGTCGTGTCCCGCAGCTCGATCCAGTGATACGAGACCCGGAAGAGGTCCCAGACCTGCTGGAGGTATGCGTCGGCACTGGAGAGGGTGCGTCGCCATGAGTCCTCGTCGTCGTAGTGCGCCTCGAAGAGACGCCGCGTCTCCACGTTCTCGGCCAGCAGTGAGATGTCGGACTCGTAGCGCGTGTATCGGCTCTCCAGCTCCGATGCCGCCCGCCCGGCAATGGTGGCCGTCTCGGTCGCCAGCAGCTCTTTCACCGCCCTCACCGACCTCACGTAGCCCAGCGCCCCCAGCGCCAGCAGCGGCAAGACGCCGAGGCCGATGAACAGGGCCAGCATTCGGGCGCGCAGACTCATGCGATCGCAATCCGTTGATGGACGTAAGGCTAAATGCCTTGGATATCGAGGTTCGTGAGGCCGAGCTGCCTGGCATGCTGGACGACCTCGTTATATTCGGTGCGGGTCAAGCGCCGGGCGATCTCGGGGTAGTCGAAGGCTCTGTACATCGGCCGGTACTGAGACATGATGTTCACGTAGGTGTCCTTCGGCAGGTTCGCCGCGATCCAGTCGATCACCTGCTTGCTGCCGCTAACACTGTTCGGCATCACCAGGTGCCGGATCATCAGGCCGCGGTACATCAGTCCGTCGTCCGCCGGCTTGGCGACCCCCACCTGCCGGTGCATCTCGAGCAGCGCCGCCTTCGTGACCTCCGGATAGGTGTCGGCTCCCGAGGAGTACTTCGACGCCATCGCGCGCTCCGCGTACTTGAAGTCGGGAAGGTAGATGTCGACGATGCCGTCGAGCCTTTGCAGGATATCGAGTCGCTCCCAGCCGCAGGTGTTGTAGACGAGCGGTAGCCTCAACCCCCGGGCCGCTGCGACATCGAGGGCGAGCACGATGTGGGCCGAGTAGTGGGTGGGCGTGACGATGTTGATGTTGTGGCAGCCGATTTCCTGCAGATGCAACATCATGTCGGCCAGATCCTCGACGCTCCTCGGCGCGCCCTCTCCGCCCTGACTGATCTCCCAGTTGATGCAGAAGACGCAGCGCAGGCCGCAGTTGCTGAAGAAGACGGTGCCTGATCCGCCGCGCCCAACCAGCGGTCGCTCTTCCCCGTAGTGCGGGTTGTAGGCCGCGATGACGAGTTGCGAGGTGGCCTGACAGAACCCGGCCTGCCCGTCGAGCCGCGCTGCACCGCATCCTCTGGGACAGAGCGAGCAGCTTTCCATCACCTGCCACAGCTCTTCTCCTGTGCGTCTCAGCTCGCCGCTCCTGTGGAGCGTCAGATATCCGGGCTCGAAATCGGGATCGGTCTGCGATTCCGCCCGCGCACTGCTCCGACATGCGGAGTTGAGGAAGGGAAGTGTAGCGCTGGCGGTCGCGGCTGCCGCCGAAACGACCTGTCCGATGAACTTTCTTCTAGACTGCTTCTTCATCGGAAGTCCTCCTGTTGAGTTCGCTCGTCCAGCAGCCCGGAGAGCCAGTGCACGACGTTCAGGCAGAACTGGGCGTTCTGCGGGGCGGCCGGATTGTTCATCCCCATCGGTACGCGCTGGGGCCCGGCCAGCTGCGCTGTGCACATCGCCGCTTCGCCCAGCACGACGGCACGGCCTTCCCCCACCCGCACCGCGCCGCCCTGCAACCAACCGCCGACCGGGAAGGTCGGCATCGCCTCCTGTGGCGCCTCCGGCAGGTTCAAATTCAGCGGTGCGCCGCCCCAGGCGTCGGGACTGAGGACCAGCAGTGGTTCCATCTGGCTCGATGGGTAGAAGGCGTGGCCGGTGAAAGTGGTCACTGTGCTGATCGCCTCGGCTGAACTCCGACCCCTCAGGATCGCGTGCTCGGCCAGTCTGCCCGGCTCGCCGAAGCTCTCGAGCAGGCGGTCGATCGGGACGCCGTAGAGCTCCGCGGCGCCACTGAGTGCGTCTTCATCCAGGTCGCCGAACACTTCCATACCCACATAGCCATCCAGCATATGAGCGCCGAGCAGAACGCCGAGGTCGCCGTTGGCGCCGGGCCACGGTGCGTGGTCGACGATCAGCAGGAGCGAGCCGCCTCCCAGAACCCAGTCGAGCAGTGCGGTGATCTCGGCACGAGTGAACGCCGACCCGTGCGGGTAGGCCCGGTCCTCGGCGTTGGCTTCCGCCGTCGCGTTCGAGATGACCAGGACGTCGCACTCGCCGAGCGAGCTCGGCGCGAAGGGATCGGTATTCGCGTGGACGCGGTACCCGTCGTCGCGGAGCAGCGTGCCGAACGCCAGGTAACGGCCGTCCACGGTGTGGAAGTTGTGGTGTGCCGCGTCGACGCAGACGCGCGGGCCCGTCCCGGCCTCGTAGGCGGGCTCGGGCCCCGCGTAGTGAAAGGCGCTGTCGGCAACCTGCTGGGCGGTCGCGGCTGTCGCCGTCAGCGCCAGGATCACCACGATGGTAGCGAGCGCTCTCATGGTCGGACTCCTGGCCGTGGGCCGTCGGATGCCGACCGACGCAGGTGTGCGCCGCGGCGGAACCGGCGAATGATCGTTTGAGCGATAGCCAGATGATAGGGCGGCACAACACGCCCGGCCAGCCCACGTCGTCGGTTTGCCTGCAAGTATCACACTTTCCATCTTTTGGGTGATGGGGATATACAAACAGCCGGGAAAGTGGGAGTGCGGACCGTTCGCGCTGAAGCACGCGCTGCTGATGCGCGGCGTGCTGGCCTCGGAACGTGAGATCGCGACGCTGGCCGGCACCAGTCCCGACGGAACCGACGAGAAAGAACTGGAGCGTGCTGCTGCTCACTACGGCTGCGAGCTCCCGACGATCCGCAAGTTCGAGTCCGAGGCGGCGCACGATGAGCTGACCCGCTACTTGCACGACGGCAGCCCGTGCCTGCTCTGCGTCAACGGATGGGATCACTGGGTCACGGCCGTGCACGAGGAGGCGGGGCAGTTCATCATCCTCGACAGCGAGAGGCCGGAGGTGATCCTGGTCGTCGACTGGCCGCGACTCCGTCAGCAATGGGTCTATCACGACGAAGCTGGCGACGGCAGGAAGTCAGCTCGCAAGATCTACGACCTGCACCCCTTGATACCGGATCGTGCGCTCCGGGGCCGAGCCCGCTTCTCGCTGGAGCGAGCGCGATACCTCCTCCAGCCTGAGAACCGCAGCCTGGCCCGGCTCTGGGACGGTTACGTCGAAGACCTCATCGCGATCTGCCGCGCCCGGCCATCCCAGGGCGGCCGCTCGCTCGCCCTCGGCGAATTCCTCCGCCGCCACACCGAGCTGCTGCTCGATGAGCTGGCGACCTGGCACGGCGGGATCAAGCGCCAGGCTGCCCGGCAGGTGCTCGAACGCATGCGCTTCGTCGCCGAGACCTACGGACTCGTCATCCGCCAGAGCGATGAGAAGCGCACCGTCGCCGCCGTCAGCATGATCCTGGCGCTCTGGTCCGCCGGCGAGTTCGGGATCGAGCCGCTCTATCGCAAGGTGCCCGTCCGGAAGATTCGCTGATGGGCGTCGGCCTGAACGGCCGCCAGTCTTCGTCTCAGCGTGTGGGTCGCACGAGTTCCTGGAACGGTGGGTAGTCCCGTAAGTCTCGCAGGTAGTGGTCGCGATGGATGGCCGGGTAGGTCTGGCCTCTGGCCAGAGCGCGGCGCAGAAACTCGAGTGCTGACTGTCGCTCGCCCAGTTCGGCGGCAACGCGGGCCTGCGCGTAACGATGCCGGCCGTGCAGGTACCTGCCCCGTCGGTCGGCCAGCCAGTCCAGAACAGCTTCCGCCGCCTGCCGATCCTGCCGCCGGGCGGCGAGGATGCCCCGATGCTCCATGTAGAGCAGGGAGTCGTTCGGCGCCAGGATCTCGAGCAGCGCTCGGGCCTCCTCATCCCGCTCCAGGTGCTCGAGCGCCTGGATGAGGGCGATCTGCTGCGCGGGGGTCAGGTCCTCGATCGCCTCCGTCTCCAGCCAACTGACGACCCGAGCCCATACGACCTTTGCCGATGCAGGGTCGCCGTGTGCGTGCAATTCCTCTCCCACACCGATAAGTGGACCGAGGGCGGAGGCGCCCAGTCGCTGCAGCTCGTCGTACCGTTCCAGCACAGTCCCGGATCTGCCCAGCGCGGCCAGCGCGTTCAGTTCGAGCGCGATCATCGAGGCGACCTCAGGGTGCTGCTCGCACGCCTCGCGGGCCGCTTCCAGCTCGCGCTCATGCTGGCCCAGTAGATGGAGTGCGACTGCACGAGCGTGCCAGTACGGGCGCCAGTTGGGGGCTAGAATCGCCACGTCGTTCTCGTCGAGCGTCCTGAGTGCCTCGGCCGGACGGTTGAGCTCGAGGGCGTGGTGGGCGATAACGTAAAATCCTACGTAGTACGGTCCCGTCTCGGCCATGCGGCGCGCCGCTCTGAGTTGAGCGATCAGGTCGCCGTCCAAGCCGGCGTCGAGCCAGTCGGTGGTAGCCCGTTCGTAGGGCGTCATCCGGTCACGGAGTCCGTGTAGCCTCTCGACATACGGTTCCGCCTCTGTGTAGACTCCCCGGTTGGCCAGCGCGATCGCAGTCATGTAGTTGAAAATCGGGTAGGTCGAGTCCAACTGTGCCGCTAGCCGGAAGTGGGTCGCGGCGGTCGACCAGTCTTGGTCCATGAAGTAGTCCATTCCCACCAGGAATCGCTGATACGCTTCGTACTCCGGCGGCCGCGACGGCAGCCGTGTTGTGTCTGCGACGGCGGCGGGGTGGATGTACCTGAAGAGGAAGTCGCGTATCTCGGACTGCAGCGGCCGCAGGGCTTGGGAGAAGGAATCGGCTGGTGCGCCGACGGGGGCCGGTGAATGGAGCAGCTCGCCGGCCGCGACATCGGAGATCTCTGCTTGAAGGTACAGTTCGTCGCCCTCCAGGTAGTACGACCCGGACACGACGATAAGAGCGCCGGCCTCCTGGGCGAGCGCCGCGATACGTCCGCCGCTCTCCGCCGAGCGGCCGCGCATCTCCGACCGCCGGTCGAAGGCGAGCGATTCCTGGAAGGGCACGACCCGCAGGCCGCCGGTCGCTTGTAACCCTTGGACCAGCCAGTGCCCGGCCATGCTGCCCAAAGGGTCGAGCGCCGCGTCGCCGGTTCGGTTCTCGAACACGTCCACGACGATGCGATCGGCAACGAGCTGTGAGCTGCGGGCTGGCAATAGCAGAAGAACGGCCGCCACGACGCCCCACATCGCCATAGCCCCCAAGAGTGCCGACCCCATCGTCCGCCAGGTGAGGGTTCGCAACTTCGTGTCCTCCTCAGCCGCCGCCACTGCGGCTTCGGCGGGCACTTCGTCGCCGTACTTCTCCTCTCTGGCTAGCGAGCTCACCGCGACGACGGGCAGACCTGCCAGCAGAAACGTCAGCGCTACCGGGAACAGCCAGCGTGGCAGCCCTAGGTAATCGATGAACAGGTCAACCGCCTCGAGCACGGCGAACGATGCACCGAGATACACGAGCACCGCTTGCCACAGGGAGCGTTCATGGATCTCGGCGATCAGCCGTTTGAGACGGGACATGGGCGGCGTCTCTCAAGGCTTGGCTGGTTCAGAGCACGAACCGCTGGGGAACGTCGGCCGCGTCACCAAGATGCGAGGGACCCGGAGTGCAGGCAACGACCGCTCGGACCAGGTTCAGACGTCGATCCGGCGGCCGCTTGGCGCCGTGGTTGGCGGCGACTGGCTGAGCGTGGGAAGCCGCTCACCGTGTCCAGGCGGACACCCGAGGGCTCTCCTGGCGTGTCCGCCCGCACACGATCGCTCCTCACGGCGGGGCCTAACGCCGGCGGCTCGATTGCTCAACCGACTGTCGTAAATGAGGTTGCGCGGTCGGCCCGCCTCACCGGCCGGTTTGGCCCTCAAGCTGCTCTACGACGGTCGACGGACGAAGGATGAGATGGTCTGTGAAACGCTTGTGACGGGAGAGGGGAGACTCATGACGACATGGCTGGCAGTGCTGACGATCCAGTGCCTGACGATCGGCGTAGCGGCTTCGGGGTGGGAGGTGAAGCAGGATACGCTGCCGACGCTGGAGGAAGTCGTGGAGCGTTACATACAAGGCGTCGGCGGTCGCCAGGCGATCGAACGGCTGACGACTCGGGTGATGACGGGCCGGTTGGTGACCGACCTGCCGACGTGGCAACCGCCGGTGCACGAGTCGAATAGCTTCGTGATCTACGCGAAGGCGCCGGGTAAGTTTCTGTACGTTCAGCAATCGGATC
>JASFTY010000204.1:0-6945 GCA_050050535.1 Gemmatimonadales bacterium
TCCGTTGGGTGCCGGGGGCACGTTGGCCTACTGGGGTGTCGAGGACATCGCGGCTGTGATGGCGCGGTTGGAGGAGTTAGGCGCTCCGGTGCACAGTGAGATCCAGGATGTGGGCGAGGGTATTCTGGTGGCGTCGGTGATCGATCCGTTCGGCAACCTGTTAGGGATCATCGAGAACCCGCACTTCGGGAAATAGGGAAGCTAGAGTCCCCACTCCCAGTAGCTGGGCCCGATCCGGAGGTTGCGAAGCCAGTCGATGGGCCAGGAGTAGCGGAGCAGGACGGCGAGCCATCCGTGGGAGAGCGCCAGCGTGATCAGGTTGGGCTGGCGCTCGAACAGCCTGCACCAAACGTAGCCGCCGACCAGGGTCATAAGGGCCAACGGCCAGTTAGGCCAGTGAGCCGAGGCGAACAGGGCCGCCGTGACGGCGGCGGCGCGACCGGGTTGGGCGATGCGCTCGCGCAGTCGGCGATAGGCGAACGACTGCATCGCATACTGCTGGACCAACCCCCAGAACGGATAGAGCAGGAAGGGTTTGAGCATCGGGCTGCCGAGGTGCAGGCCACCTGTGCGCAGCCCGACCGCCAGGATCGCGCCGGCTCCGATCAGGGTCGCGATTCCGACGTCGCGTGCCGAACCCCCGAGGTTGTCGAGGCGCAGGCCGAGGTCGAGCAGTCGATCCCGGTGCAGGAAGTGGGAGGCGAGCGGGATCGATGCGATCACCACGAGAAACGGGATTCGCAGCCAGTCGTTGTGGGTGGGCTGTAGGACCCAGATATAGAACAGCACCAGGGCGACGAAGAGCAAGGGCGCGAGAGCGGGTCGGGCGGTCAATCTCTCGCGCAACGCGGCGAAGCTACGCCTGATCTGGTTTCCTGCCATCGAAGGCCCTCGGCTGCTGCACGGCCCCATCAGGCCCGCTGTGGTACCGGCGCCGGGAGTCACGGCTCGCGAGGCCACCGACACGGCGCATGGTGCGGGGACGGCACGATTTACAGCAATGCTGCGGGCGGCGCAACCGCAGCCGGGCGGCGGCCGGAAATTTGCGGTCCGCGCGGTGGCAAGCTATAAGTGTGTTGCGCGGAGGAACGCGAATTCCCTGTAAGGAGAGGAGGTTCCTGGCCATGCAGCGACGCGAGGCTGGCAAGATAGATGTAGGCCAGCAGCCATTCCCAGTCCAGGCAGCGCCCCGCCCGCTGCGTTTCCGTGCGGAGACGGAGCCCGGGGGGGACCCGATGCGTCGCCGCTGGCAGGCCATCTTCTCCTATGGTGAGGGCTGGTCACGCTTCCATTTCGTGATCAACCTGAGCCGCAATACTCTGACCTTCCACCGCTCGCTCGACGTCGACTACACCGCGATGCTGAGGGCTCTGGCCGGCAAGCCGCACGGCTCGTTGACGCCACTGCCGCCGCCGACGACCAAGTTGGAGTCGCTCACCTTCGATACCGAGATCGTCGGTCTGAAGATGTCGCGGGTCGACGCGGGGGCATTCAGGGCGGGTCCGGCGGGCGATTGGCTGGTCGTGCAGGCCTTCGTGCCGCGCGGATCCGACTCGTTCCTGCTGGGCGTGAACGACCGGCTGAACGCCGCTGAGATAGTGATCACGCGGCCCGAGGCCGTCAGCTCGGTGGTCCACGCGCTCACCCAGGTGCTCGGCTAGTCCGCACGTCGATGCTTGGGTCTGGCGGGAGCGCCGCCCGCGCTTATAATTACTGGCCCGCCAGACACTGAGGTTCGCAATCGGCTCCCGCCATCCATATCGGCAGGCCCGGCCGGAGGGGACGCGCCTATGATACAGCCGGAGGTCCAGGAGGTCGCCGGAGTCTTCAGGGGCGAACTGCGCTGGATGTTCGGCCCGTACCCGGCGCTGATCCCCGACAGCGGCTGGCCGTCGGTGGGAATCCTCGACGCGCTGTGCCGCGGCATGAGAGGTCGCAGCGTCTTGACCGAGAGCGAGAAGATCTTCGTCTCCGGCGCGGCGGCCCACCTGGGCGAGCTCGTCCACACTTGCTGGGCGACGTTCGCGCCTGAGGTGCGGGTACGGCACGAGGACGGTATCGTCTGCTTCGCAGTCGCTCCGGACGGCTCGTCGTACCGTCTGCCGCTGGAGAATGCGATCCTCGCCGCTCTGCGCGATCCCAAGCTCCCACAACAACTGCCGCCGAACCTGCCGTTTCGCCCGGCGAGCGAGCGGCACGTGCTCGAACTGTTCGGGCTCGCCGCCTGCCTGGGCATCAGTGCCTTCGGTGAAGGGCCGTGGGCGGAGCTTCAGACGAACGGTATCGCGAACCGTGTCGACGCCGTGGTGCCGCTGCTGGCCGAGCAGTGTGCTGGGCACTACGCGACCTTGCACCGCGAGGAGCAGCTGGGCCAGAGGTCGGATCTGTACCTGAAGTTGATCTGGCCGCTCACCTTGTGCGATGGTGAGCGCGCCTACGAGGAAGCCGGTGCCAACCTGCTCGCCTACCTGGACGGCGCGTTGGCGGTGATACGCGGAGCGCTGCCGCTGCTCAGAAACCTGGCGAGCTTCCCGAGCGGCACGGTGAGGGGTGCGGCTCTTACTTGTCTCGCTCTCGACGAGGGGGTGCCCGTGTCGGGCGAGTTGCTGGAGATCGCTGCGGACCACTTCCAGGGAAGGGCGCCGGCGTTCCGGGAGGCCGCTATCGCGCTGGCGGCGGAGCGCGGCCGCAACATCGACTGGCTGCACGGGGGCGCCAACCCGGAGGCACGGTTCCGCTACGAACGACAGTTGTCGCTGTTGCCGCTGGTCCGGCTGCCGTTCGAGATGTGCGTCGAGCCCGCCCACGGCGAGCTGGCGGCGGCCCTTGTGACGATGGAGGCGGCTGAGGCAGCCGCGATCCTCGAGCGGCTGCTGGCGAAGGGCGATCGTCACCCGAAGCTGCTGTTCCAGCAGGCGATTCTGAAGCGGTGGTTGAGCGACTTGGAGGAGGCGGAGTCGTTGCTGGAGGAGATCGTACGCGATCACCCCGAGGGGCTGGATGCCGACTTCTATCTGGAGGCGGGAGTGAGCGCACTCGCTCTGGGCCATCTGGATGACGCCATCACTCGACTGGAACGGGCGTTGCTGCTCGGCGAAAAGCGCTTCCAGGTCGCGTCGATTCTCGGCCACGCCTACGCCCAGGCCGGTCGCCGCGAGGAAGCCGTCGCCGCCTTCGGCGAGGCGATCTCCAAGGGCCACCTCCCCTCCGACGTGCTCGTCAGCCGCGCCGACGTCCAGCGTGAGATGGGCCGCCAGGAAGGGTACTCGCGTGACCTAGCGGCGGCGGCGGCGGTCTACCCGTTCAACCCGCGTGTGGTAGAGCGTGTGATGGCCGGCTACGTCGAGGCCTGACACCCTGTTCGGTAGCCGGTAGCCGGTAATCAGTAGTCGGTAGTTGATGGTGCGAGCGCGACTCTACTGATCACCGACTACTCTTCCAAGCGCCGGGCACAGCTCGTGCGCCAGATCAGATCGCGCGGCCTGCCTCGATCGCATCGCGGAGCAATAGCATCCCCCCGTAGAGAGCGGTACCGATAATGCAGCCGGCGGCTCCGGCGCGTCGGATAGTCACGACGTCATCGACCGTCGCCACACCACCGCCGATGATCACGAGAAACCCCTCGGAGATCATCCGCCGAGCGAGGTCGAGGCTGGGGCCTATGAGCGTGCCGTCACGCATCACATCGGTGCAGACGATCCAGCGCAGGCCGATCGTGTCGAGGTTGGTGAGCACCGCTTCCAACCGCGGCGTCGCCTCTGCGCCCCGACCCTGAACCACCAGGCGCTCGTCGCGCAGGTCCAAGGCGGCGGCCACCTGGTCAGGCCCGAAGTGCTCCAGAAGCTTGTAAAGTAGTCGCGGCTCCTCCACGGCCACGGTACCGAGGACGATGCGGTCGACCCCGGCGTCGAGTAGCCGGTTGGCGACCGAGAAAGTCCGTATGCCCCCACCGACCTGGATTCGCGCCTGCACCCGCTCGCGGATGCGGTAGATACGTTCGTAGTTCTTCGCCTTGCCGAGACGCGCGCCGTCCAGGTCGACGATGTGCAGCGCCTCGGCACCCTGGTCGACCCAGCCGCGCGCCACGGAGACTGGGTCGCCGGAGTGCACGACCGCCTCGTCGAAGCGGCCTTGCCGCAGCCGGACACAGCGGCCTTCCAGAAGATCGATTGCAGGATAGATCAGCATCTACGGTCGGCGGAATCGCAAATGGAAACGTCCATCCCGAAGGAATGGACGGTGTGACTCCTCTCGCTCGTGCGCCTATGATACCCGGGGACGCCCTACTGTCAAGTATGGGAGAGCCACTTTCCGCAGCCCGCACGCTACGCGTAGTTTCGCAGCGGAGCACGGAGCCAGGGGGCTGAGACGGCGAAATGAGCGACGAAGGGGAACGCCCGGACACGCCCGTCCTGCGGACGGAGCGGTTGACCCGCGTGGTCGACGGACGGACGCTGGTCGACCAGGTCTCGATCGAGGTCCAACGTGGGGAAGTCGTTGCCATCACAGGACCTAGCGGCTCGGGGAAATCCTCGCTGCTGCGCCTGCTCAACCGGCTCGACGAGCCGACGAGCGGCAGCGTCTACCTCGACGGCCGCGACTACCGCGAGATACCGCCTCGGGATCTTCGCCGCCGACTCGGAATGCTGTTGCAGCGGCCCTATCTCTTCCCGGGCACGGTGGCCCGGAACCTCGGCTTCGGGCCGGCGGCGCACGGCGAGGAGCTGGCGGCGGAGACGATCGCGGAGTTGCTGGAGAGCGTTGGACTTCCGGGGTACGCGGAGCGCGATGTCGGTCGACTGTCCGGTGGTGAGGCGCAGCGCGTTTCATTGGCGCGTACGCTGGCCAACCGACCGGAGGTCCTGCTGCTCGACGAGCCGACCACGGCGTTGGACGAAGCCGCCCAGTTGGGTGTGGAAGAACTAATCTGCCGGATCATTGATGATCAAGGCTTGACCTGCGTGATCGTGACGCACGATCGCGATCAGGCGGCGCGGATGGCCGGGCGCGCGATTCTGTTGAAGGCCGGCCAAGTTGTGAGCCGCTGACCTACCATCGGAGCTCTCGAATGCTATCAGGATTCTTCAGCGACACCCTGCAGCTAGGGATCGCGCAGGCGGTGATCAGCGCGCTGGCGGCGCTGGCCGCCGTCTACGTTGCGCGCCGCAACGAGATCCACCTGGAGCGCGAGACGGCGGTCGCGCTGCTACGCGGCTTCGTTCAAATCGTCGCCGTCGGGTCCGTGCTGGTCCTCGTGTTCCAGGGCCCGTCATGGATCGCCGTCTTCGTACTTCTGGCCATGATGTTCGCCGCGGCGGCCACGTCGGCGCGCCGCGCCAAAGGTATTCCAGGTGCGTTCGTCATCTCGTTCCAAGGCATCGCTGGAGGCGCCGGTGCCGTGATCGCTCTGATGACCGTGCTGGGTGTGATCGATCCAAGCATGGAATCGCTCATCCCGGTGGGTAGCATGATCGTAGCGTCCGCAATGAATTCGGTGGCGCTCGCCCTCGAGCGCTTCCGCTCCGAGCTGACGGCGAGCGTCGGCTTCATCGAGGCGGGCCTGGCTCTGGGAGCTGCTCCTAACCGGGTGGTTGCACCACACGTCGAGGCGGCGGTTGGTGCCGCCATGATCCCGCGAATCGATACGCTGAGAGCGCTGGGCATCGTCTGGATACCCGGCTTGATGGCAGGGATGGTGCTGGCCGGCAGCGATCCGGTCTACGCGGCGATCTACCAGTTCGTCGTGGTCGCGATGATCGTCGCGGCGTCCGGGCTCTCCTCGGTGGTCTGCATGCTGCTGATCCGGGGTCGCGCTTTCTCGCCAGCCCAGCAGCTGATTCTACCGGGTTGAATTGAGCCCTAGTATTATCCCGGGGATGCTCGCCCGAAGTACGGATAGGCCACGGAGGTCGTGAGATGCTGGAGATCGATGGGCACAGCCTGACTCTCGAAGATGTGGAACGCGTGGCCCGTGGGCGGGAGGTAGATGTTGCTCTGACCGCCGACGCTCGGCGAGCCGTCGATGCCTCGCGCCAGGTCGTCGAGCACGTGCTCGAGAGCGGCGCGACCGTCTACGGCGTTACCACCGGGTTCGGACGGCTGTCCGAGGTCGCCGTGCCCCGTGAGAGTCGTCTTCGGATGCAGGTCAACCTGGTGCGGAGCCACGCGACCGGGGTCGGCGAGCCCCTCGATCGCGAGGTGGGCCGGGCAGTCATCTTGCTGCGCGCCAACTCGCTCGCCCGCGGCAATTCGGGGATCCGTGGTGAGGTCGTGGAGTCACTGCTGGCGCTGCTGCGAGCGGGCATAGACCCGCTGATCCCGGAATTCGGGTCGGTAGGGGCAAGCGGCGACCTGGCACCGCTCGCGCATGTGGCGCTGGTCCTCATGGGGGAGGGGCAGGTGCGCGGTGAGTCGGGGCCGCTGCCTGCGCGGTCGGCGCTGCAGGCGGCTGGGCTCGAGCCGCTCACGCTGCGCGAGAAGGAGGGGCTGGCGCTGATCAACGGGACGCAGGCGACGACCGGGCAGGGCGTCCTGGCCTTGCTCGAGGCGGAGCGGGCGGTGGAGACTGCCGAGCTGGCCGGCGCAATGTCGCTGGAGGGGCTGCTCGGTACGCCGACGCCGTTCGACGCGCGGGTGCACGCCAACCGGCCGCACCCGGGTCAGGTGACTAGCGCGTCGCGCCTGCTCGCCCTGCTGACCGAGAGCGAGATACGTGAATCACACCGCCATGGCGATCCGCGCGTCCAAGACGCCTATTCCCTGCGCTGTATGCCGCAAGTCCACGGTGCGGCCCGCGATGTGATGAGGTTCGTCCGTGGTGTCTTGGAGATAGAGGTGAACAGCTCGACGGACAACCCGCTCGTCTTCACCGACTCCGGCGAGATCCTGAGCGCGGGTAACTTCCATGCGCAGCCGATCGCCGAGGCTCTCGATTTCCTGACGATC
>JASFTY010000205.1:0-6905 GCA_050050535.1 Gemmatimonadales bacterium
GCCGGGCTCCTCGGCCAGCACGATGACCGACGGCTTGAGGCGCGAGCGGCGGTAGCTGGTCGTCAGCCCGTAGAAGTCGCGAATCACGCGCTCGTGGCTCTGGGTCAGCATGGTGGCGACCGGGTCGATCTTGGCGCTGAAGTCGAACAGCCGGAACGTGCCCAGCGGCTGACGAATCGGCGTGTTCACCAGGTGGCCGTCGATATCGCTGAAGGCCGACAGGGCCGGATCCTCGAAGATCACGGCACCTTCGAAGGCGAACGTCGCCTCCCAGTCCAGGCGCGCGCCGGCGTTCGCGTCGACCGGATCTCCGTCGGCGTAGCTCGCTGCGACGTCGACGTTCTGCGCGGCGAGCGCCAGATCGATCGTCTCGGTGGCCGTGCACATGGCGAACAGGAAGCCACCGCCATCGACGTACTCACGAATTCGCAGCGCGACCGCCTTCTTGAGGCTCGGCGTGTCTGGCAGCCCGAACGCCGCCGCCACCCGGCGGTTGCGCGCCACCTCCTCACGCAGCCAGGCCGCGCCGGCGTAGGTCAGGTAGAACTTGGAGTACTGGCCGGTGAAATCCTCGTGGTGCAGGTGCAGCCAATCGTAGCCGCTCAGCTCGCCGTTCAGTACCTCCGGGTCCCACAGCTCGTCGTACTCGATGCCCGCATACGTGAGCGCCAGCGTCACCGCATCATCCCACGGCCGCGACCCGGGCGGCGTATAGACGGCGATCCGCGGCGCCCTCTCCAGGATCACCGCCTCCATGTTCGAGCCGTCGATCTCGGCACGCAGCGCCGCCAACCGTGAGGCCGCCAGCGGCTCGACGGTCACGCCGCGCAGCGCCGCCTCGCGGCGGATCTCCGGCCCGTCGGGCAGCAGGAACGAGCCGGCACGGTAGTTGAGCAACCACTCGACGCGCGCGTCGCGCGTCAGAACCCAGTAGGCGAGCCCGTAGGCGCGCAGGTGATTCGATTGACCGCCATCCATCGGCGCCAGCAGATGCTGGCCCCGCGCGGTCCCGGTTGCCGCCAGGACGAGGATCAGCGTGACCGAGAGCCAGCGCCTCACGATCGCGGCACCTCCTCTCGCAGTTCCGCCAGCCTGCGGCGCGCGATCGGCGTCAACGCACTCTGGGGGTACTCGATGATCAGCTGCTCCAGCAGGGCGAGCGCCGCAGTGCGCCGTCCGTCCGCCGCCAGGGTCTCGGCCAGCATCATCATCGCAACGGGCGCCTCGCCCGATTCCGGGTAGCGCTCGCCGATCTGGCGCAGCGCGAGCTCGGCGCGCTGAGGTGAGGCGCCTGCGATGGCCAGCTCGGCCGCCCAGAGCAGCAGTGCCGGGCGCGCGGGCGACGGCGTCGCGCGCGCGAGCCCGGCCGTCAGCTCGTCGTAGGCCGGCAGCGGTCCGTCCCGGCGAGCGCTGCTGTGCGCCGCCGCGGCGGCCTGTAGCTCGGCCGTGTTGCCGTGACGCAGAAAGTTGAGGATGCGAAGTGCGTCGGCGCGCATCTCACCCGTCAAGCGCGCTGCGGCGAACTCGAAGCCCAGGCGCGCCTCCTCGTAGTCGCCGCCGTAGAAGGCGAGGTAGGCGTGGGTCAGCACGTAGGCCGTCGCGACGGCCGGGTCGTCGCCGGGCTGGTCGACGAGCTCGAGGATCCGGGCCGCGGCCTCGGGTTCGCCGCGCCGCAGGCTCGCCAGGGCGACGGCGGAGACCAGCGCGGGAAGCTCGTCGTCGTCCGCGTAGGTCCGGGCATAGTCCCGGAGCCGATCCGACGCGCCGGCGTCGCCGGTCGCGGCATAGATGCGAACCAGGAGAGCGCTCGCCCAACGGTGTGGCGGCGAGCCCGGAGCGGCCCGCTCGACGAACGATTCGAGCGCACCGGTCGCGGCCGCGGTGTCACCGACGCTCAGATCGTATTCGACCAGCCGGCGCGCGATGTCCCAGCGGGAGGTGTCGGGTGCGGCCGAGCTCAGCATCTCGCGGTATGCCCAGTCGAGGAGCAGCGGCTGCGCCAGCTGGGCGGCGACGTCGGAGAAGCGTGCGAGGAACGCCTGACGCTCGTCGCCCTCGAGCTCGTCGGCCAGGGCCTCTGCCCAGAGGCGCGCGGCTGCGGGCCTCTCTGCGTAGAGGGCGGCGATCGCCGCCAGCTCGCGCACGTCGGGCGGCCCTGCATCGGGCAGCTGCGCCAGCAGCGCTGCAGCGGCGGGTCGCGCGGCGGGTCCGAGGGTAGCGAGCTTGTAGCCGACCAGGTCGCGGCCGGCGCGCGGTGAGCGCTCGAGTATCACGATCCACAGGTCGGCGGCGAGGGCCCAGCGGCCCTGCTCGACGTAGACGTCGGCGAGCTCGGAGGCCAGTGTGACGGGGTAGTCGAGCGCGTCGATGCCGCGCCGCAGCACGCGCTCGGCCTCGACGAGCGCGCCTTCGCGCTGCAGTGCGCGTGCGTACTCGCGGTATGCGACCTCCGATCGCGGCGCCGCGAGCAGCCAGTCCTCGCCTGCTTCCCTGAGCTGCGCCTTCCGGCCCAGATCGACGAGGACCCCGAATTGCAGCCGGCGCAGTGCCAGCGAGGTGGGAGCGACTTCGATTGCCAGATCCAACACGCCGATCACGCTCGGCAGCGCATTCTGCCGGCGACAGATGCGGACGGCGGCGGCGACGGCGCGTGGCTCGGCCGGCCATTCCTCAAGCAGCTCGTCGAGCGCCGCCCGGGCGTTCGACAGTTGACCCGCCCGCTCGAGCGACTCGATTCGCCGCATCTCCTCGCGGAACCGCTGCCGCTGTTCGTCGGTCTGCGCGGCGGCAGTCGTCGCCGTCAGCGCCAGCCAGGCGGTCAACCCGAGGGCGAGCCTACGAGCCACCGCCATTCTCTCGTTCGTTGAGCCGGTCGAAGTACTCGAGGATGAGCCGCCGAATCGCCGGCGGGTAGCGACTCAGCACGTCGGCGGCCGGGTGCGGATACAAGCGGCCGCGCAGCAGGTCGGCCGGCAGCTCGCCGGGTCGCAGCACCTCGACGTCACCGGGTCGCTCGGCGCGCCGCTCGCGCTCGAACTCATCCTGCTCGAGGGTGCGGCCGGCGTCGAGCAGCCGGTGGAAGAGTCGCTCCTGGCGCTCGATGATCTCCTGGTCCAGGCGTCCGCGGTCGAGCTCCCGGGCCAGCTCCTCGGCCTCCCGCTCCAGCGCGTCGAGCCGGCCGAGCACCTGCCCACGCGGGCCCAGCGACTGGTTGATGGCACCCAGCTCATGCGCGATCCGACGTTGCTCAGCGGCGAGGCGCTGCAGCTCCCGCAGCAAGGCGTCACCGAGGGTGCCCGGCAGCATGCCGCCCGCCTGCTGGTTGAGCGCGCCCTGTTGCTCGGCCAGCTGGGCGAGTCGCGCCAGCGCCTCCTGCAGTCCGGTTCCCGACTGAGCCGTCGCCGCAGCATCGCCGGCCCGCATCAGGCGATACGCCAGATCGGCCAGCCCCTCGCTGGCGCCGGCAGCCAGCCGCAGGTCGGGCGGGCCGGCACGATTGGCGTCGGCCATCTGGCTCACCAGCTCCTCCAGCGCCGCGCCGATCACGGCTGCCGCCTGCGCCAACCCGGGATCGACCAGCAGCGACGACTCGGCGGCCCGAGCGAGCTGGTCCTCGACTTGTCTCACCGCGCTGCGCATCGCGACCTGATCGGACATGGCCTCCACGTCTCGCTCTGCACGCGCCGTCCTCATTCGCTCGTTCAGCGCCCGCTGCCGTCGTGCCAGCTCCAGCGCCTCCGCCTCGGCCCGCCGCAGCGCGGCGATCACGTCCCGGCGCCACGCCTCCTGCATCTCCCGGCGGCCCTCCCGCAGCTCCGAGGCCGCCCGCCGCATCTGCGAGAGTGCCCGCTGCGCGGCGCCCGTCGCCCGGCGCGCCCGGCTGGGCAGCTCGGCGGCGACCTGAGCGTCAGACCCGGCCGCTTCCGTCGCCGCCCGCTCCGCAGCAGTCGCCCGTTCGGCGGCCAGTTGCTCCAACGCGCTCAGCAGCTCGTCAACCAGCTGGCCTACCCCGCGCGACAGCTCGTCCGCGCGCGCCCCCAGATCCTCGGCGCGCCGCGCCAGCGGTCCGGCGAGCGAGTCGTCGAGCTCACGGCCGCCCGATTCGGCTGCCGCCTCCGAGGCCGCCTCGGCGAGCTCCTCCTGAGCCGCGACCAGCTCCTCCGCCCGCGTCTCCAGAGTCAGGAACTCCTGCTCGAGCGCGGCGCGGCGCAGCAGCTCGAGTGTGCGCTCGACACGCTCACGGAAGTCGACGCTACCTTCGCTGAGCTGCCGAATCGCTTCGCGGATCCGCTCGGGATCGAGCTGGACCAGCGCCTCGCGGAGCTCCGCGAGCCGCTCCCGCAGCTCGGGCGTCAGCACCCGCTCGAACAGCGACTCGATCTCGGCCAGCCGCTCGAGCACGCTCTCGTCGTTCAGGCCGGCCCGCTCGATGCTCTGCTGCAGCTCGTGCAGCGATTCCGAGATCTCGCGCGCGGTCTCCAGCAGTGTCTCCGCCTGCTCCAGGGCGCGCCGTGACTCCTCTGTCTCTCGGAACTCGACGTCACTCGCGCCGCGCTCCGGCGCCAGAGCCGAGCCCGGCGGCGGCCGGATCTCGGTGGAGCGCTCGAGCGCCTGCATCGACTCCTGATGCTCGCGCGCCCGCTCTGCCAGGCTCTCGACGTCCTGCACGAGATCGCGTGCGTCGGCGACGGCGCGGTCACGTACTTCATCGAGGCTCGGCAGCCGCAGGACGTACTCGCGACTCGTACCGACCTGGGGTACGGGCGCGTTGTCGAAAGCGCGTACGAAGTAGCGCAGCGTGTCGCCCGGCAGGAACCCGCGTCCTCGCGCGTCGATCAGCCCGGGCAGGTTGACACGCGGCATCTCGGAGCCGACGGGCAACGCTTCGACCCGTTCGGGCCTGCGTTCGCCCCAGGCCGAGACACGCCAGCTCACCAGCTCGACCCGCGAGAGGCCGTAATCGTCGCTGACCGCGACGAGCAGCGGCTGGATCATGGAGACGCCGAGCAGCGTATCGACGCCCGGATACGTTACCTGGGCCCGCGGCACGCTGTCCGGTACGGTCAGAAAGCGCAACGAATCCGGTTCACCCTCCAACACATCACCCTGCGAGCCGACGATGTCCCAGCCCCAGGCGCCGGCCGCCACAGCGAACGCGGAGCGGAAGCGCTGGCCGCTGACCGCGAACGGGATCGAGCGGCCGTCAGCGGCGGTCAGCGCAGCGCGCGCCAGCGGTCGGGTCGTCACTCCGCTGACCGTGGCGAGCGTGCCCTCCAGCACGGTCATGACCGGCGGCGGGTACGAGAACATTTCCGCGCCGCGGCCCGTGTGGGGAGGGGACCGCAGGTCGATCCTCAGATCGATGAGCAAGAGGGGATCGACGGTCTCTACGCGCAGCGTGTCGCTGACCGCGCCGTCCGGTGCCCGAGCCCAGATCAGCAGCGGCGCCTCGACCTGCGGGATGACGGCGTCCGCCCGGCCTTCGCTGACCGCGAGCCAGCTCCGCGTCGTCGGCTCGCCGCGCGGCTGCCAGGCCAACTGGACCGAGTCGCGCGACGGCGCCTCGACCCGTACCGGCAGGTCGCGCCCGCGGCGGATCTCTCGCTCGGCCTGCAGACGCACGGTCGGAAGCGGAGGCGCCGAGAGGTGACGGACCGGGTGCAGCACGGCAGCCCACGCCGTCTCCGCCTGCCCTCGCGCGCCCAGCCAGATCGCCAGCGACGCCACCAGCGCGGCGAGCGCGAGGGTCAGCGCGATCGCGGCGTGTGTGCGGGCGCTCCGGGCGACGGCGCCGCCCAGCTCGCCGGGGCCGCGCCCTTCCAACTGCGCTGCCAGGCGCGAGCGATGCAGCTCGATGAGCGGACGCGAGGTACCCGGCCGCTCGATCCCGGACTCCAGCACGCCGCGCAGCGAGCCGCGCGGCATCCCGACCCGCGCCTCGACCTCCGCCGCCGCCGCCGCACGATCCCAGCGCCGCGCCCGGGCCGCGACGCACCAGACCCAGACGGCCGTGGCAGCCGAGGCCGCCAGCACGAGTACCAGCGGCAGCGCCGACGGCCGCCGCCAGAGCGGACTGGCCCAGGCCAGCCAGCTCAACGCCAGCAGGCCGCCCGCCGCCGCCAGGGCGCCGGCCACAGCGGCCAGGCCGAGTTGCAAGGCTACGCGGCGCCACAAGGCGCCGACGCGGGACTCGGGGACGGGTGCGGGACGCGTCATAGCGGCTTGCGCTGCGCCACGGCGTAGGCGAACAGGTTCACACCCATCATCAGCGCCCGCTCACGGATCTCGAGCGGATCGTTGTGCACCTGCGGGTCCTCCCAGCCATCGCCCAGGTCAGACTGATAGCTGTAGAAGACGATTAGCCGGCCCTCGTGAAAGAGACCCAGGCCTTGCGCCGGCAGCCCATCGTGCTCGTGGACCTTGGGCAGGCCGTCGGGTAGCGCGTGCACAATACTGTAGATCGGATGGTCGAGCGGGACCGCCACGAGCTCGTTGTCCGGGAACAGGAGCCGCAGCTCGCTGCGCAGCGACTCGTCCATGCCATAGTTGTCATCCGCGTGGAGAAAGCCGCCCGCCAGCAGGTAGGCGCGCAGCGCGGACCGCTCCGGCTCGCTGAACCGCACGTTCCCGTGACCCGTCATGTAGAGATACGGATGGTCGCGCAGGTCAGGGCTCAACGGCGTGACCACAGCCTCACGGTCGGTGACCGGCAAGCGCGTGTCTCGGCCAATGCGCTCCAGCAGGTTAGGTAGCGATGACGGGTTCGCATACCAGTCGCCGCCGCCGTCGTAGTGGAGACGCGCGATGCCCGGCCGAGTCGGGTCCGGCGGCGCGGTCGCCGCCAGCGACTGCGCCTGACCCGCGTTCGCCGCCAGCGCCAGCGCCAGGACTACACCGCCACTCAG